>JABRWB010000018.1 GCA_039961635.1 bacterium | reverse complement strand
CCTCGAGGCCGGTCGAGAGCCAGCAGCTCCAGACCAACAGCGCCACGCAGTTCATCAACGTATCCGACGAGATATCCCCGTCCCGCAGGACGTACAATCCCGGCACGTCCGCAGCAGGCGACACCGAAGCGATAGCGGCGAAGGGCAGGCTCGTGCTCGTCAACGGCGCGGTGCCCACGGTCATGGCCCAGACGACGCTTTATCCGAGCGAGCTTTTCAGCCACAGGAACCCGACTTATTCCGAGAACACGATTGCGCTGCCAAGCGACCGGGGTGCGCTGGAAATCAGCGGAACGAACCTTATGTACGAAGGGACGAGGGTAAAGACGTGGATCATCGGCAGGGACGTGAATCCGGGAGGGAGGGGATTCGGGACATACTATGCCCATGGAATGTTCAATGTCGGTTTGCTTCGTCCAATTGCCAGCGATTCTCCTATCCTTGGTATTGGCAACAGCGTAAACAACGGCAATGGAGATCATCCTCCGTTCAAGGAATGGACGGGCAATGACTGCGACTACGATGTGGGCGATTGCGTTCACGTTGGTCCGGCCGAATTGAATGCCTACTCTTGCAAGATGTTTGCATGCAGGCAAAAATTGGACGACACGACCTATCCTTGCGCCGCAAAGGAAAATGCATTCTGCGACAAGGTTTTCAAAAGCGATCCCGTTCGCCCGTTACACACGATTGCGTGGTGCTTTAACTGCATCGGCAGCCGTTGCTATATTTCGGGAAGCGACTACGAAACCATAACTGCCTGGGTTGTCTTTAACGGTGATGAGCCGCGTTGTGCAGGATACGGCATGGGATGGCTGATGAATGAAATGGCAGACGGAGGCTGTCCGGGATGTGGGGCGGGCACAGGCGGATGCGCTCCAGGAGTGGGCGGTGGAATGCCGGGCGGAATGACCATTCCTGGGCCGCTGCCCGGAGAAATTGGGCCGATGGGTACTTTTTACTTTGGATCAATTGCTCCCCGGATGGCTCTTATGGCGTTTGGGCCATGGGATTCCTACGAAATGATGTTTTGGGCTGAAAATGCATGGGCCGAATGGTATAAAGGGTTCCATCTAATTGGCTGCAGAAATACCAACAAGATCAAGAATATGATTGACAGCGCCTGCAGCATGCTAAATGATGCATCATGCATGAAAAATGCTCCAAAAACCAAAAAATGCATGAACGCGCTTTGCTCCGGTTCCAAGAATACAACGATTATTTGCGGGCCTTCGATGGGCCAAGGCGCAACCTATCCAGGCGGCGACCGCGCAATTGTTATTCGAGGAGATGCTACAGAATTGGAGCTATTTCATGAGATGTATCATCGCTGCGATCCATCCACAATTTTGCCATGGTATAAAAAAAGCGAAGAAAAGAGGGCTCATGCCTGTATGTGGGAGTGCGGACAAGTAAATCCACAACTTCAGGATCTTGAGTTATTCGAAAAAGTATTTGGCAAGAACTTCAAGGGGAATTGGAGCGATTATTGCTGCGATTCTCCAGCATTTGATCCGAATTACCCTCCAGACCCAATGGAAGGATGGCCTTGGCCAGAAGGTTTGACCTAGATGAAACAATTCATTAAGAAAGTCATGCCTTATGGAGCTTTTGTGCTATTCGCCTTTTTCTTATCAGGTCAAATTATTACATATTTGCCAGATTATGGCGCTGGGATTGGAGTAGTAATCGCCCTTATGCCGTTTCATTTGGGCAATGCAGTATGTGCATTATGCTATTATTATATTGCAAAGAAATGGAGTAGCAATGCATTCTGGTTTTTTGTGCTTGCACTAACAATGTTTGTTCATGTAGTTATTATATGGATATATTATAAAATCATTCCCATGTCAATCCCATTTCTCGGATTATATTTAAATAATATTGGGTCCTAGCATACTGTGCGCTCAGTCTGCAATATTCCGCCTTAAATTGCCAATATCATCTCATGTTCATTTTCATACTCAGTATATGGGCAGGTACGTAGTCTTCAAATAATTGAATTTTTTCCTCGTCCCATTGGTACACTGGCTTGGGTTTGAAAGCGACGGATATTGGTCTGTAACAGAGCCCCATTCAGCCTTTGAAGTGCAGCCGAGTAGTATTCCGGATTGAGCTCGCATCCTATGGCCCTTCTGTCAAGCTGTATAGAGGCAAGCAATGTAGTTGCTGAACCCGCGAATGGATCGAGAACAATATCGCCGGGATCTGTGTGGATTTCGATTAGCTGCTTCATAAGAGCAAGCGGCTTTTGAGTGGGATGGATCCGTTTTTCCCTGTGTATGGGCATCGTAAATAACCCGTTGTGGTATTCGGCGTTAAATATGGGATTTGAGCCTTTAACAGCAGCGATTGCAACTTCCCTTGCGTTGGATAGATAAAACCGCTTTGAGTTGATCGGCACGGGATTGGTTTTGAGCCATTCAAGGAACCGTAGCATTCTGAATCCCAGGTGGGTTAATAACCTTGCCAGCGATTCAAGCTTCCACAGGTCGTAGAAGACGATGATAATCCCGCCTGGTTTGAATTGCCTTAGCCTCCTCCCATCCAATCAGGCCCATGTGGATGTAATAGGCCTGAAAGGTGCACTTGAAAATTTATCCAAGCCACAATCCATTGCCTTATTCAATTCAGCTAAGACAACAAGAATCCCCTGGTGGCTAATAAGCATTTTTCCCAATCCTGTCTCAATGAAGGCAGCAGAAATCCCTTTATCCACAAGGCTTTTTAGCCCATTTTCCAGACTTCCAGCGTGTTTCATTTCAGGTCCCATTTTGGCTTCCTCTTCTTTTTTTAGCTCATATAAGTCAGCAATCCTGGCTTTGATCTGAATTTTTTAAGGTGCCTCCTTATAGGGCATTTTTCCTCAAATTTTCCAAGGCCATCTATATGGGATTTAGGGCTTTCAAACTTCAGGTCATGCCCACCCCCCTTTGTTTTTAATCCCACAGAAAGGAGTTGATGATTTGAGTTAGCTGGTTTTCCTTGCTTCATTTTTGCTGTTTTGTCCTTGGCCCTGTTTGGATATTCCAGGCAGGGCCATTTTGCGTTTTGAACCATGCCAGAAGGAGGTGATGAAAATGGCAAAGAAGGAAGAATTGCTTGAGGCTTTGGTTTGGCTGGCAAAGTGGTATGGAGGAAGAAGGGAGAGGCTTTTGCAGAGGATAGTTGAATACGAGGCAAGGATCACTGGGAGTCTGTTTCTGGATTTGGAAGAAGCAAAGGGAGAGGTGAAGGTGGAGTTTTATGGGTTCACCCTTGAGCTTTTTGTGGGGGAAGAAGGGATTGAGATTCTTTCCATCGAACCGCCCGAGCCTACGAACGGCGATCAGCTTGGCTTGTTTGTGGAGGATGAGAAAGAGCTTGTCTTGAAGATTGTCTGCCGCTTACCCCACCTCCGCCCTGATCATCCACTCGCCGTCGTCGAAGTCGCCGATGTGGTCGTCCGGCAGCGCGCCGAAGCTGTGACCCGCCGCGCCTTCGTCCACGCCCGCGTATATTCCGTTCATCGCCGTGGGCGCACAGCCGAAGCACACGGATCGTCAGCTTAAATAAATTGCGCCCGCATAGCCGATTTTTTTTTTCAAAAACCCCCGAAACCACTTGACAACCCCGCCGCGGCGTGTTACACTGTATGCGTTTACTGGTACACTAGCTTGCTAGCCTGCTGGTGAAATCGGCCGTTTTGCCAGCAACGATGCGGGGTTGGTGAAGTGCCGGTAAGTCTGTAAAGTGCCCGGATCGGCTTCCGGGCGGGAGACCAAGATGAATGTGAAGGCGAAATTTGGAATCGTGGCGGCGATGCTGTCCGCCGGAATCGCGGTCGCGGTCGGCGGGGTTTTCCGGGACGGATTCGGGTTCGGGCGCGGCCGCGAGAACACCTTGATTGGGCTTGCGATCCTGATCGGGATTCTGCAAGCGGATGCAAGGAATTTAAGGAGATAGCGGCATGCGGCCGCGACACAAGGGAATGGTGAAGGAAGATGTTTTTGCTGGATCATGCAGTCGTCGCCGGCAGGGTCTTTTACAAGGCAATCCGGGCGCTCCGGATTCTCGTGTCGCTGGCGGGGCCGTGGATGTCTTTAAAGCACATAGCGGGCCTGCTTTGCAGGTGATGCGGGCGGCGCGGCCGTCCGGCGGAGATTCGATTTGAATTCGCCGATCGATAAGGAGGTTCGGAATGTGAAAGGAAAGCCGAAGGTAGGTGAATCCGGGCTCGAAATGACGCTGGACATGACGGGCGAGATACCCATCTATGTCCAGATAAAGAACCAGCTCCGGTTCCTTATACAAAGCGGAAGGTTGGCGGCGGGCAGCCAGATGCCGACGGTGCGCTCGCTCGCGGTGGATTTGGGAGTGAACGCGAACACGATATCGCGGGTGTACCGGGAGCTGGCCGCCGAAGGGATGATCACGACGCGCCGGGGGATGGGTGCGTACGTTCCCGACGTACTTCCCGGCGAGGCTGGCGACCTGGGAAGCGATGTGTTCAAAGAAATCGAGAGCCTATTGGAGCTTGCCGTCCGCAATGGAGTTTCCGTGGAGCGAATCGGCGCGTTTCTTGAAGGACTGATCGAAAAACACCGGGCGCGGGAGTGAGCACGTTTTGGCTTGCCTTGCGCCATAAAACGAAATCACTTTTTTAATCTGCTCTGAAGAAGGGTAAGGAGTGCAAAATGATCGTAAGAAGCACGATGTTGAAGTCGGGTTACGGCGCAACGAGCGTCGCGGGAACGCAGACGCATCCGTTTCCCCTGTTGATCTTTTTCATTTTCCTGATCGCGGGCGTGACCGGTCTGATCCGCGACATCATCCGCGTCGGCGAGGACAAGGCACCGGTGACGGGGCTGATCTGGTTTTTCGGCGGAATCCTGCTTGGCATTATGTTCCTGACGTGCCTGCGGGTTGCCGACCAGTGGGACCGCGTTGCGATCCTGCGCCTCGGCAAGTTCACGGCGGTGCGCGGACCGGGGATGTTCTTTCTCGTGCCGTTCATAGACACGATCGGCAAGTGGGTTGACATCCGCGTGCGGACCACCGACCTTTTGGCCGAGCAGACGCTGACCAAGGATACGGTGCCTGTCAACGTGGATGCGGTCATGTTCTGGATGGTCTACGATCCGAAAAAAGCCGCGCTGGAAGTGGAGGATTACGTAGACGCGGTGAGCTGGGCGGCGCAGACAGCGCTGCGGGACATAATCGGCAAAACCGATCTCGCCGACCTGCTTGTCGGCCGCGAGAAGCTGGACCAGCAACTTGAAAAGCTGATCGACGAACGCACCGATCCGTGGGGAGTCACCGTGCGCAGCGTGGAGATACGCGACATCCGCATCCCGGAGGGCTTGCAGGAGGCGATGAGCCAGCAGGCGCAGGCCGAGCGGGAGCGCCAGGCGCGCATAATCCTGGGCGACTCCGAGCGGCAGATCGCGGAAAGCTTCTCCGAGGCGTCGCGGGCGTACCAGAACAATCCGGTCGCGCTGCACCTGCGCGCGATGAATATGCTGTTCGAGGGCTTGAAGGAAAAGGGCAGCCTGATGCTCGTTCCATCGAGCGCGCTGGACAGCATGAACTTGGGCGGATTGATGGGCGTGGCTTCGATGGGCCAGATGAAGACGGCGCCGGGCGCGCCGCAGGCCGCATCGGGAGAGCAGTTCGACGGCATTAAGTAACGGCCGATGCGGGAGCGAGGCGGGATCGCCTGTCCCGGCTGGTTTCGACAATGAGACGGCGCGGCGGACTTGCGCCTCCAACGTAACCGCCGCGCCTTTTTTGCGCATCGAATCAGGCGGCTGGGGGTATAATCGGCGTTCATTTCAGGCCGCGCGCAGTCAGAGTGCGGGCACAAAGGATTCGGAATGATCCGGGAGAAGTACGACTTTGCGGTGATCGAAAAGAAGTGGCAGGAGCGCTGGGAAGCGGCGCGGGCATTCCGCGCGGAGGATTTCGCGACGGGCAAAGAGCCTTATTACGTCCTCGAAATGTTCCCCTACCCTTCCGGCTACATGCATATGGGACATATGCGCAACTACACGCTGGGCGATGTGGTGGCGCGGCTTCGCTGGAAGCAGGGGAAGAACGTGCTCCACCCGATAGGTTTCGACAGTTTCGGGCTGCCCGCGGAGCAGGCCGCGATTGACCGCGGCATCGATCCGCGCAAGTGGAACGCGGACTGCATCGAGAACATCATCCGGCAGATGAAGATAATGGGCTTCAGCTACGACTGGGAGCGCACCGTTATCACCGACCAGCCGGAATATTACAGGTGGACGCAGTGGATCTTCCTAAAGCTCTATGAAATGGGACTGGTCTACCGCAAGGAATCGCCCGTCAACTGGTGCCCCAATCACGGCGTGCTGGCGAACGAAGAAGCGGCTGGCGGCAAGTGCTGGCGATGCGAAGCCGAGGTCATCCAAAAGCCGCTGGCGCAGTGGTACATCAAAACGACCGACTTCGCGGACGAGTTGCTGGACGGAATCGAAAACGAGCTTTCGAAATGGCCGGAGCGCGTGCGGACGATGCAGCGAAACTGGATCGGCAAGAGCAAGGGGACGCGCGTCGCGTTCGATTTCCCGGCGATCGGCGAGAAAATCGAAGTATTCACGACGCGCATAGACACGCTTTTCGGCGTCACTTTTCTTGTGCTCGCGCCGGAGCATCCGTTCGTCGCGCGGATCGCGGCCGCGAGCGCGCGCGGCACTGAAATAAGGAAATTCGTCGAAGAGGTCGCGGCGATTGACGTGATCGAGCGCACCGCGGAAGCGCGCGAAAAGCGCGGCCTGGCGCTTGGCGTAAGCTGCCTGCATCCGATGACCGGAGCGGAAGTGCCGGTATTCATAGCGGATTACGTACTCTTGGAATACGGCACGGGCGCGGTGATGGGGGTGCCCGCGCATGATTCGCGCGATTACCTGTTCGCAAAGAAGCACGGGCTCGAAATCCGCACCGTAATCAGGCCCGTCGAGGGCGAGCCGCCGACGGAAGATGCGTTTTGCGATTACGGCGTGATGGTCAACAGCGGGAAGTACGACGGGCTTTCGAGCAAGGAAGGGATGGACGCGGTCACGCGCGATCTCGAAGCCGCGGGAAAGGGCGGATTCGAGACGCAGTACCGGATGCGCGACTGGCTGGCCTCGCGCCAGCGGTACTGGGGATGCCCGATTCCGATGATTCAGTGTCCGATTTGCGGCCACTCACCGGAAAAATACGAAAACCTGCCTGTGCTGCTGCCGACGCCCGACAAGGTGGACATGACAAGGCGCGATTTGGGAAGCCCGCTCAATTACGTGCGCGAGTTCGTGGAGTGCATATGTCCAAAATGCGGCGGTCCCGCGCTGCGCGAAACGGACACGATGACGACGTTCATGGACAGCGCCTGGTACTTCCTGCGCTACTGCGATCCGAAAAACGACGCGGCGGTGTTCGAGCCTTCGCTCGTCAATTACTGGATGCCGGTGGATATCTACATCGGCGGTATCGAACACGCCGTGGGACACCTTATGTACGCGCGGTTCATCGCGCGCGCGTTCGCCCGGGCGGGGATGCTGTCTTTCAAAGAGCCGTTCGACGTCCTGTTCACGCAAGGGATGATATACAAAGACGGCGCGAAGATGTCGAAGTCGCTCGGTAACACCGTCAGCCCGGACGAGATGGTGGAAGAGTACGGAGCGGACACGACGCGGCTCTTCAGCCTGTTCGGCGGGCCGCCCGAGCGCGATCTCGAATGGCAGAACGAAGGCGTCGCCGGCTGCCACAGGTTCATCCGCCGGCTCTGGCGGATGTTCTACGACTACTCGCGCGTGCGCGAGCAACTGAAAGGCACGCCGGTCGCGGGCGAAGCGGGAGGGGGAGAGCTTGTCGCCGAAATCAAGCGCCATGAGCACGCGACGATAAAGGGCGTGACCGAGGACATCGAGCACATGCAATTCAACACCGCGATCGCGAAGATGATGGAGCTTATCAACTTCCTGCAGCCGGTGCTTGCGAACGAGCTTGCGCCGGAGGCCGCGCGCATCGCCGCGGGGGATCAAACCGAAACCAAGCGGGCGAAGGAGATTTCAATCGCGTTTTACCAGGCGCTCGAATCATTCGTCAATCTCATGTCCCCGTTCACGCCGCACATCGCGGAGGAAATGTGGGAGGCGATGGGGCACGAAGGATTTGTTATGCATGCTCCATGGCCCACTTACGACGAATCGCTTATCGCTACAGCGATGGTCGAAATCGCGATTGTGATAAACGGCAAACCGCGTGAGCATGTGTTGGTGCCCGCGGACGCGGACGAAGCCGCGGTGCAGGAAATCGTGCTGGCGCAGGAACGCGTACAGGAGTTCATCGCGGGGAAACAGGTTAAGAAGTTCATCTACGTTCAGGGAAGAATCGCGAACGTGGTGGTTGCTTGACCTCCCCTGCCCATCGGGGCATAATCGCGTTGCGCCGCGGAATCGAGCGGTTAAACCTTGATTTGCATCGTCCGGCGGCGCAATTGGAGGCTCTGTATGAACGCGCAGCCGCAATCTCCGCTTTTTCCTTCGCTTTCCGGAATCCCGGAGCGGTTCAAGCTTCCCGCGCCCGTCGAGCAGCGGGAATATCTTGCCGGTGGCGAAATGCGGACCTGGGACGGGCAGTGCCAGGAGGTGCTTTCGCCTATATGCGTTGAAGGGGACGGCGGATTTCTGACGCCGACTGGCGGCGAACCGGCCGAACTTCCCCGCCAGGCGCGCATCGGGAGCTTTCCGCTGATGGACGAGGCCACGGTGCTTTCGGCGCTCGATGCGGCGGACGCTGCCTATGGA
>JABRWB010000017.1 GCA_039961635.1 bacterium | reverse complement strand
TTTCGGAAGCTGCATTGCGCCCGACCAAAATGTACCGCGATCCGATTTCCGGCAACGAGTATCCGGTGATTGACCGGGAAGTATTCGTGGATTTCCGCTATCCGTATTCGCTAGGCTCCAAAAGAGCGCACGATTTTCTCGAGGCAGAAAATCTTGTTCTGCGCAACGCGTATATGGGGGATCACGCAGGCTTGATAACCGTGAAGCTTCCCTTTTACATTTCCGTTGAATACGCTTGCATGTATTGGGAGATTGAGTACTCCGAATTCATAAAAAGCGTCTTTCCAATCGGATTGCTTAGCTTTGACGTATAGCCGTTAATCCCGGGAGCGGGCGGTTCCATCCCGCCCGTGTCCCGCCTGAAATTGGCGTTCGCCCCTACGCAATCTCCACGTCCAGCCACTCGCCGCGGTCGGCCTGGGCGCGGCACATCCACATCCTGCGCTGCACGGGCGACATTATCAGGCACGCGTTCGTGCTCATCCCGTCGCAGTCGTAGCGGTTGATATGGAACTCGCCAGTGCGGTCGGAATAAATCGCCTTCACCGATTCGGCGTCGATTTTGCCGAGCCGCGACTGCAGAAGCGTGTGCATCCGCAGCCGCCGCGGAACGGAAGACGGCGAGGCGACGCGCTCCAGCGGCGCAAGCTCCGGGTCGACGTAATGGTTGGTGTGGACGAAGACGCCGCGTGTGAGCGGAAAGGCGGCGTGCCGGCGGCCGGTGGTCTCGATGTCAACAGCAAGGCCGGTGCCGTCCGCGAGAAGGTAGTTGTGGCCGCTTATTCGGGGGGCGGAAATAACCGCGTCGGTCGCGTCCGAAAGATTATCGCATCGCAAAATGCTCGAGAGGATATCGAGATAACCGACGCCCGGACGCACATCGCCCGGCTCCAGATTGTTCGTACAGCACGAAATGCCGCACTCGTTCATTCCGATCATCGGCAGCGCGCCGGTCACTGTGATAGTCCAGCACTCGGGGGCATCGGCCGGCTTGCGGTGGCAGGCGATGACGTGCTCCATGTCCTCGGTGCCCAAATCCCAAGTCTGGCCGATAAGGACGTTGCCGTCCGCGGTCGCGTCCGCGCCGGCGAAGAATCCGCTGCACTCCGCGCCGGAATCCGAAGGGGGGGATGTGGCGCCGTCTTTTGGCCGCGCGGCGGATTCCTTCCCGAACCTGCAATAGTCGCGCAAATCCGTGTACGCGCCCAGAAGCCACACCTGCGGCAGATCCATACCCGCGGCGGCGGCGATTCCGACAAGCTCCTCGATCGCGTCGGGATTGTAGTCGCGGACTGCGGGCAGGCATTCGGCGGCCGCGGCCAGCGCGCCCGCCTCGTCCATTTCCACTCCCCCCTCCGCGCAGTGCTCGACAAGCCGCGCGAGCCGCGTCGCGTAAATCTCATGTATATGCTCGCGGAACTGCGCGCCCAGTGCGCGTCCCATTTCCCTGGGAGTCCCGGAAAGGATGACTATCGGAAGCTTGACGGTGTCGGACATTGGTTATCTCCGATTCTTTTTTCCAATTGTGCCGCCGCCCATTCGCACAATTCCTCCGCAATGTCGCGGCCGTGCACCTGGTCCATCCCCTCGAATCCGGGCGACAGGTTCACCTCCAGAACGATCGGTCCGTCCGGACCGCCGATTATGTCCACGCCCGCGAAATAAAGTCCCATCGCGTCCGACGCGCGCACCGCCATCTCCGCGATATCGTCCGGGATATCGTAGCGATACAGCATCCCGCCCCGGTGAAAATTGCTTCTGAAATCGTCGGCCGATGCCACGCGCCGCGCGCCCGCGATCGCCTTGCCGCCCAGCACAAGAATGCGCAGATCGAGTTCCTTCGCCTGCGGGTAATATCGCTGGAGCACGGTGTCGTACTGAATGAGGTTCAGGCTCTCGATGATGCTCGTCACGGCGTCGTAACTCTCGCCGAATATCACGCCGAGACCCTGGCTGCCGCGCACGTATTTGAGCACGACCGGCGGCCCGCCGAGAGAATCGATCGCCGCGTTTATGTCCTGCCCGACGCGTACAAGCGCGGTCTCCGGGACGCGCAGCTCCGCTTCCTCCAGTCTTTTCAGTGCGGAATACTTGTTGCGGTATTTGTCGGTGGGCGCCGCGGGATTGATGACGAGCGAGCCGCGGGACTCAAGCTCCGCCGCGATGGCAACCGAATAATCGCTTGCCAGGGAAGCCAGCCGGTTGAAAACCAAATCCGGTGAAAGCGGTTTTCCCTCGTAATTGATTCCCCCCCCATTTGCCGCTCCGATGCGCGCGCCGCACAGAAAGGGATCGATAACCTCGCACTTCCAGCCGCGCCTCGCGCACGCGGACGCGAACTTTCGAACCGTGTACAAGTACGGATTGCGCGTAAGGACGATTGCGCTTTTTTCACCGCCGCCGGATCGCGGCGCAGCTTTGCTCAATTGCCGGCGCCCCTATGCTTCGCCGCCCTCGGTCTTGGCTTTCTTTGCGATTTGCTCCTTGGCGGCCTGGACTCCCTCTGCCACGGCTTCCTTCACTTTGGCAAGCTTTTCTTTCGTGAATTCCTTCGTGGTGCCGTACGCCGCGTCGAGAGCGTCGATGGACTGCTTGTAAGCATCCTTGAGCTTTTCGCGGCTCACCTCGTACGCACCGATAACGCCTTCTTTGGCCTTGCCGTAGTATTCCTCGCCGCGTTCGTACAGCTCGGCGCGCAATTCCCGGCCGCTCTTGGGCGCGAACAGAAGTCCCAGGATGCTTCCAACAAGCATCCCGACACCGAAGCCCGCAAGCATCGCACCCAAATTCCTGCTGAAATCGTCGTTGTGTTCACTCATTTCAGTTCCTCCTTGGAAACCCCTTACCACCGTTTACTACCCGCAAAATGATTAATCCCTGCCCGTAAGCGCCCGGAGCCCCGCCGCGATTCCAGCCTTGACGCCGCCGATCAGCGTTATGGCATCCTCCACCTTCTCGCGGGTACTCTGGATTCCCTCGCTCACAGCGTCGCGGGCCGCTTTCGCCTTGCCGACCGCGTCGTCAAGATCGGACAGCACGCTTTTCAGCCGGTCCACCGCTTCTCCAGCATTGGCCAGAAGCGATTTAAGCTCCGCCGCCAGCCCGCTCGAATTCACTTCCGCGAGCAGGGTATTCAACCCGCCCGCCGCACCGATCACCTGCGACTGGATTTCCGGCCCCTTCGCGAGCAGAGGCTCCATTTGCACCAGCCGCGCCTTCATCTCGGCCGCCGCGGTCTCGACCTCGGCCAAAATCGCGCCGGCCCTCGAAAGCAGCCGCTCTTCATCGGCCTTGACGAGAAAGCTCTCGGCCTTGTCCATCAGCGCGGACAGCCGTTTCAGGCGCGGCGAAAGCTCCCGGAGAAGCCCCAGCACCGCCGCGGCGAACACGACCCATCCAAGGCCCACAAGCACGACCAGAACGAGGAGAACCGTGTCGGCCACACGGCGATTATAACATGGCTTTCTGAACGAACAAGGAGAGTTTTGAATTGGTGGAATCGCAGAAAAATATCTGCGAGGTAAAAACCCGGAATACAAAGCAAATCTGTTGACTTATCCACACTTGCCAACAATTTGTCGGGCATGATATAATGCACCGCCTGTTTGGGGGAGCCAGCGGCCCCGGCCTGGGCCGGAGGTTGCAATGGCTCGTGCAAAAAGCGGGAGCGCCCCCGTCGCAAGGGGACCGGGGAGCGCCCGCAAAAGTGGGACCGCCGCCGGTGCCCGCTCGCAGGTTACGCGTGCGAGCCGTTCCGCGCGTCCGGAATTCTCCGCATACTCCCGAACCGCCAACCGGCGCAGGCCAAGCGCAAGCTCGCTTTCAGCCAAGTCCAAGACAGCGCGGCGCAGGCGCAAAAAATCCCCCGGATTCATCATCGAGGAAGTGCTGCGCGACGCCGGGATAATCATTTTGGGCGCGGCATTCCTGTTCCTGTTTCTTTCGATTTATCTTCCTCCGCTGACGGGCGGCGAAGCATCTTTGGGAAGCTGGGGCGCTGCGGTTGACGAATTCGTCAAATACCAAATCGGCGCGGCGGCGTTCCTCGTGCCGCTTTATCTGTTCATCCTTTGGGGATGGCTCAGCTATCCCGATCCCGGACGCACCTGGCACGCGGCCGCGGGTTGGGGCGCGGCGGTGCTTGTGCTTGCGTTCCTCGCGCTCGGACTGTTCGACGGCGCGGGCGAAAGCGGATACCTGCTGACGGGGATGATGCTCGACCTGCTTGGCGCGTTTTATCCAATTCTCGTCTGCGTGCTGATACTTCTTGCCGGAGTCGTCGCGTACGGACGAGGCGTGGTGCGGCCGACCGCGGAGATCGCGGGCGCGGGCGCGCGCGGAATCGGCTCCGCAATCAAATACATCGGAAGCTCGATCGCCCTTGCAATCGCCCCTCCGCAGGTGGACGAGGAGGAAGAGTACGAGGACGAGGCGACGCTGCGATGGGAGGACGACGCGGAAGAGCTTGACGACGAGCCGCGCGAAATAACCATCAGCGCCGGACCGCCGGACGAAGAAGCTTCGGAATCCGAAAACGAAGAGAGCGACGAGGAATCCTTCGACGAAGAAGAAGCCGGCTCTCGCGACGAGATAACGATAGGCGTCTACGAGGAAACGAACGGCGAGCTTGAGGGGGACGACGAGCTGCAGTACGGCGTGGACCGCGAGACCGGGCAGGTGGAATTCCGGTTCAAGAGCGAGCTGCCGCCTTACGAGCTGCCGCCGCTATCGCTTCTGCGCGACGCGCCGTTCACCAAAAACGACCGCGCCGACCTGCTTGCGAAAGCGGAGATTATCGAAAGGACGCTTACCGACTTCAAAATCGACGCGAAGGTTAACCACATCCAGGAAGGGCCGCGCGTGACGCGGTTCGAAATCGCGATCGGCCCCGGAATCAACGTCAGCAAGATTCACAATCTATCCGAAAACCTGGCGCTTGAGCTTGCGGTCGTCGCGGTGCGCATCGAAAGCCCGGTGCCCGGCAAGAGCGCGGTCGGAATCGAAGTCCCCAACCAGAACTTCCAGCTCGTTACATTGAAGAGCATCCTCGAAAGCCCGGAATGCAAAAACGCGCGCGGCCTTTGCACGATCGGCCTGGGCCGCGATATTTCCGGCAAGCCCATCGTCGGCAATCTCGCCAAGATGCCGCACACCCTGGTCGCCGGCGCGACGGGCAGCGGCAAGAGCGTCTGCCTGAACACGATAATCATGAGCCTGCTGTATCGGGCGACGCCCGATGAGCTGAAGATGGTCATGATCGATCCGAAGTGGGTCGAGCTGACGGTCTACAAAGACCTGCCTCACCTGATAACGCCCGTGGTCCACACGAAGGCGGAAATCATCGGCACGCTGGGATGGATCATAAAAGAGATGGAGCGCCGCTACCGGCTTCTCCAGCGGTACACCGCGAAAAACATCGCGAGCTACAACGCGATGGTAGAGGGCGAAGAAAGGCTGCCGTACATCATCGTCATCGTGGACGAGCTTGCGGATTTGTTCATGATCGCCGGAAAGGTTGCGGAGAAACAGATAACGCGCATCGCGCAAAAGGCGCGCGCGGTGGGCATCCACCTTGTCGTCGCCACCCAGCGCCCGGACGTGAAGGTGATCACGGGCACGATCAAGGCGAACATCCCCAGCCGCATCGCGTTCGCGGTAGCGCAGCAGGTGGACAGCCGCACGATACTTGACATGAACGGCGCGGAAAAACTGCTGGGCGAGGGCGACATGCTTTACTCGCCCATCGGGGCGATGAAGCCCGCTCGCGTTCAGGGCGCGTTCGTTTCCGACGAAGAGATCGCCGCCACGGTGGAGTTTATCTGCGCGCAGAGAAAGCCGGAGTTCAATCCCGAAATCGCCAGGATGATCCGCCCGGAAGACGACGAAGACGAGTTCGGTGACGGGGGGGGGGAGAACGACGGCGAATCCAGCGACGAGCTTTATCACGAAGCCAAGGAAATCGTTCTTTCGGAACGGAAATGCAGCATAAGCTATTTGCAGCGCCGCCTGAGAATCGGATACCAGCGGAGCGCGCGCATCGTTGACGCGCTCGTGGCCGCCGGTATCGTCGAGGAGGATCCCGAAACCGGGAGCTACCGCGTGCCGATGTGACGGCTCGCGGCCTGCCCCCCGGCGAAGGATTGAATGGCGGAAGACAAGAAAAATCTGGGCTGGCGGCTTCCGGAAGTCGAGCCGGAGGAGATGCCGCGCGACGCGCTTCCGCGCGGCCCGGTGCGCCGCATATCCAAGCTGATGCAGTTGTGGCACGAAAGCCCGGATCGCGCCAAGCGGTTCATAGACCCGGAGCGCGCCAAGGCGATGTGGGGCGAAAGCAAGGCGCAGGGCGAAATCGAAAGCGCGGCCGCCAGGGACGAAGAGGAGCTGAAGGAGCTGTGGCTTGCAACGCCGGAGCGGGCGATGCGGTTTATCGACCCGGCCGAGGCGCTGAAAAAGTACGGCGCGCCGGTGGCGATGAGCCGCGCAAGGCTTATGCATTTGAAGCTTTTATACAGCAAGCTTCACGAGCACTTCCCGGACGAGGATTAACCGGCGCGGCGCGCGCCTACATTTCCCGCATCGCCGCGACAATTTCCGGCAGCGCACTGCCGCTCTCCGCGCGTATGGAAATCGTCGCGTCGCATGTAAGCGGCGTGACGCCCGGGTTAATCTCCACCACCGTTCCGCGCCGCCGGAGCACCGAGTAAGGCAGCGCGGCGGCGGGATAGACCACGTTCGATGTGCCGACGACGAGCATCGCGTCGCACTCGACGGCTGCGGCTTCGGCGGCGCGGATGACATGCACGGACAGCATCTCGCCGAACCAGACGATGTGCGGGCGCAAAATTGCGCCGTCCGCATCCCGCGGCGGGCATTCGGCGAGCGGGCATTCGTGGAATTCGCGCACGCTTGCGTCGTCCGGCCCGGTGCCCCAGCGCCGCGCTTTCCATATGTTGCCGTGCAGCTCCAGCACGTTTTCACTGCCCGCCAGATTGTGCAGGTTGTCTATGTTTTGCGTGATCAGCGTGAATTCCGCGCCGCGCGCCCTGGCCAGCTTTTCAAGCTCCGCGATCGCGTAATGCCCGGGATTGGGCTTGACGCCTTTCACTTTCTGCCTGCGCCAGTCGTACCATTGCCAGACGAACGCGGGGTCTTCCTCGAACGCTTCAGGCGTGGCGAGCGTGGTAACGTCGTACTTGTCCCAAAGCCCGTCCTTGTCGCGGAAGGTCGGCACGCCGCTTTCCGCGGACACGCCCGCGCCGGTGAGGACGACCAAGTGCTTTGCGCTTGCGCAAGCCAGCGCGGCCGCCGCGATTGCTCTTTCGCGTCCGGGTTGCGAAAGAAGTTCAGGCGTGCTCATCGCCGTCTTTCCTGTGCCAGTCCGGCTTGCAGAGGAAGCAGGAAACGCCGCCTGCGAAAAGAATCACACCGAGAGCAAGCACGGGCCAGTTATGCATGAAATTGGTCGGCAGTCCGGAGAGCACCCGGTACGCCTCGAAAAAGACCAGTCCGGCCACGAGAGCGAAACCGGCTATCGTCATGCTCCAGGCGAAGGGTCCGCCATGATGCTTGTTGTCGGGTTCGGCCACGATGAAAGTGTAACAACATCGGCCGCGGTTTGCACCAATGTAGAATCGAAACCGCGAAATTCACGCGCATGCCGGCTAAAGCGCGATAAGGACGATTGTGATGTTGTCCTTTCCGCCGCGGGCGTTCGCGGCGTCGATGAGTGCACGCGCCGCGGATTCGAGCGGATTGGCGCCCGCATCCCAGGATTCCTCAAGAATTGCGAATATTTCGGAATCGGTGAGAAGATCGGTCAACCCGTCGCTGGCCGAAAGGAGCACGTCGCCCGGGCCGCAGGCGAGCGGCGCAACGTCCGGCCGGGGCTGCTCCTGGCTGTTGCCTCCGAGGCACTTCGAGATGACGTTCCTGGCCGGATGATGGAACGCCTCTTCTTCGCTTATTTCACCCGCGTCCAGAAGGGACTGGACGTATGAATGATCGTGCGAAATCCGGACGAGCGAGCGGCCGGAAACGAGGTAGGTGCGCGAGTCGCCCAGATTCGCGATCCACGCGCGCGCTATATCGAACGCGGGCGCGGCGGAGCGCGCCGAGGGATCGGGCGGCGGGCAGGGCGATAGGACGAGAGCGCCGGTAAGCGTCGTGCCCATTCCGCTGCGCTCGGGGTGCAGCTCGCAGTCGCGCGCGATAGCGGTTTCCGCGCGCGCGTACGCGCGTGCGATGTGCTGCGCGATCACTTTGTCGCCGGCGGCGGCGCTTTCACGCCAGTCCGCCAACGTTCGCGTCGCGGCGGACAGAGCCAGCGCGCTTGCGATTTCGCCCGCGGCATGCCCGCCCATTCCGTCCGCGACGAATCCGAGCGCCGTGCATGGGCTGCCCCCTCCGCGCGTCGAGTTCTCGACCGAAAGTACGGCGGCATCCTCGTTGTTGGAGCGCACGCGTCCGACGTCGGTCATGACGCATCCGCGGATTTGCGGCAGCAGGGAAGCAAGCTTCGCCGGGATCGCTTCAAGCCCGATTTCCACGGCGGTTTCGCGCAACGCGACAATCGCCGACAAAATCTCGGACGCGGCCTCCTGGTGCCAAGGAGCTGTCCACTCCCGGTCGAGCAGCATGGATGCGATTTCGATCGCCTGCAACGCGAGCGCGTTTGTTGTGAAATTTTCCGGCAGCGGCGCGAGCTCGTGGAAGTTCGCGAACGCGATGCGGAAGCCCGCGCCGTTTCGCGCCACTCCGAACGATTCAAGAGTTGCGTAAAGCCTCGCAGTATCCAGCGCCACCGGCGCAAGCCCTGCGGCGGCGAGCTTGCTAAAGCCGTGCGAAAGATCCGCGACGGCTTGAAGCACTTCCGACGGCCGCAGGTCGTGAGATTCCAGAAACGATCGAAGCGGTACGACTGGCTCCGAAAGCACGACCGCGAACGCGCCGTCCGCTTCGGTGTATTCGCCAACCGGAAAAACGCGCGAGTCGACTTCAATCAAATTGCCTTTCAGCGCCGCCATCGTCTCTTCGGGCAGAGCGCTTGCAACCCAGCGGAATGTCCATTCGCCGTCCACCAATCTGCGCTCCACGCGCCCCGCCGTTGATCCGGCGACCAGCTCCCATCCGTCGGCCGCTGCAGCGCCCGGACTTTTCAGAAGCGGATCGGTCGAATCGTCGTCCGAGGGCGCATGCTCCCCCGCTCCGGGCAGCGGCTCTTCCGGCTGCGCCTTCTGTTTTTGCTTCTTTTTTCCGAACGCAACCAATACTTCAGCGCCCCCCTCCCCCGGAATTGTCGCCCGCCGCCGGCCCGCCCTGC
>JABRWB010000016.1 GCA_039961635.1 bacterium | reverse complement strand
CTTGATGATATAGCATCCGCCGCCGGGAACCGCGTTTGGAACGCTCGTGGCTGTCACCTTTGTATGCTGTTTGGCATAGTCGAAGCCTAGTCCTTTGCATGTAAGGTTTGGGTCGGCCACCGGAACGCTTGTATTTCCGGCCGTATCGCATTGCTCGGCCGTATTCGGCTGTTTAATGCCGTCCCCGCAATACCCGCCCTGCGTAAGCACGATTTTGCAGCTTGTGGTGCAGCTCGTACATGTGGCGCCGTATTCCGCCGTGGTGCAGGGCTTGCCGTTTGACCCGCCGATAAACGGCGAACCCTGGTCGCATTCCTCAACGCCTTTAAAGACGGCGCCGTCGCCGCACACATTGAGCGTGCAGGCATTGGTACAGGCGTCATTATTATCCGTATTGCCGTCATCGCACTGCTCGCTCGCTTGTTTTACACCGTCTCCGCAATAATCCTCCGGATGGCAATCCGACCATTGGCCGAATGTGCAGGCATTGGACGACCCCGGATTCCCGCAGGCGCGCGTATGTACCATTTGGTACGTACCCACGCACGTTCCCGCTCCGCAAACCGTATCGTTCCCGCAACGATGTCCTTGCGTAAGGAAGCAGGTGTCACTCGGGCAGTCCGCATCCGTAAGACAGGGGGTAAAGCCGGTACTCGCGCTTCCCGCCTTGCATCTCCCCCCCGGCCCTGCGCAAACACTCGTGGTCCCGCAGGCAACCGGCCCGTTTGTGATAAAGATATTGCCCCAATTCGGATCCTGAGACGACGCAACAAGATCGGGTCCGCACTTCCCGGCTGTTCCGCAATCCGCGTCGGTATCGCATGGCGTATCGAGTTTCGCGGCATCGCCTTTTGTGCACAAAGCCTTGGGCGTTGAAAGAGCGTTGCCGTCGCACTGTTCCGGAGCCGTAGTGGTAAGGTCGCCGCAATACGGCGCCGGACCATTGCAGGTAAGGTTGCAGGAGTTTTGCGGATTGCAGCCGCTCCCGCAATAGGCCCCGTTTTGAAGGCCGGCATCGCAGGACTCGCCCAGGCCGAGCTTGCCGTCCCCGCAATACGAACCAAAGCCGGTGCATGTTTC
>JABRWB010000015.1 GCA_039961635.1 bacterium | reverse complement strand
GAAAAGGGGCCTAAAATTGAAATGCGCGATGAGCTGATACGTGCGGCACAGGACAAGATGAGTGCGAAAACTAACGCCGAAGCTGCATCAAAAAGTACACTATGCTTAGGGACATGGGTGTGGAGCGCCGGCAAGATTGCTTTGGAATTCGCTGACAGGATTGCAGGGATAAGGGCTAAGCAGACATCGCAGAAAACCTGGTGACATGCGCGGTGCGCTGCTGGTTGCGCGGGGCTGGTTCCGACGGACGGCAAGAGAGATTGGCCAGATTGCCGATGCTGGATTTAACAGGAACCACCCTTGTATAAATCGGCAAACAGGGGATTTAACCGACCGGATTCTGATATCCAAAGACGCCTTATAGCCAGTATTGAAGGAACTTCCGGCCTAGTATGAGAGCCTGTTTTACCTGCTAAACAGCGGAGAGGGCGGGATTTGAACCCGCGGTGCAGTATTCACCGCACACATGCTCTCCAGGCATGCACCTTAAGCCGCTCGGTCACCTCTCCGCGGGCGGGTATTCTACCAGAGAATACGCCAGCTTCCGCGCGCCAAGGCGCCGAGTCAATCTTCCGTTTTCCAACGCCCCGCAATCCGGGACCGCTTGGCCATCGCCATTACATTTAAGGCGTAACCAGAGGCTTGCGGCAGTAAAGTATGTTGCTTAACTCGCCGTCGAATTCCGCGCGCACCGTGAAATCGCCCGCAATCGGAATGAGCGAATCAATCCGGCCGGGAGTCGCCGCGCTCCAGGTCGCTACAAACGGCGGATTGGCTTCCCAGGTTACTTGATCCGTTATATCCTCCTCGCCGCGCATCGCCGTGAAATCGTAAGGCTGTTCCTGATCGAAAATATAAGGATCCGCTTCCGTTCCGGATCCGGCTACACCGGCGGTCGCGAGCGCAATAGTGAACGTCACCGATCCGCCGCCTTCCCAATGAACCGCGTTGCTTGGAATACCGTAAGTGCCGTCCGTGCCGTCGAAGGGCACAACGCGGTAGTAGCCGTCCGACACCGCCGCGAGCGCGTATTCGTATTCCAGGTATCCGCCTCCGTCGGGAAGGACTCCGTCGGCTCTGGGAATGAGCACGATCTGCGCGTAGTTTTCGCCGTCCGCCCCAAATTGCAATTCGAAATCGGTCAACACACGAAGGTAGTTGAGAGCGATCGGGGTGATATCGGATACTCCCACTTCGCCGCTTTCGTCGCTGTCGATCGGCGCGAGCGGGTCGTCCGGGCCGGAAACCGGCTCCAAGAAATTCAAAGCTATCGGCGTGATATCGGCCACGCCGACTTCGCCGTCCTGGTTGTGGTCGCCCTGATTGCGGTATGACCATGTGCAAGTCGCGCCTCCCGCCCCGTCCGAAACCATCGCAAAATCGGGCACCGAGCTCAACGCGCTGTCGGGGGCAATCGAAACGATGCGATCGGCCCGCTCAGGCTCCGCGGAAAAGCGGAGCTCGGCTGCACCCGCCGTGCTTAAGGAAAAAGGCGCGACGCCGAAATCCAGAACGCCCGGCTCCACGACTATCGCAAGCGACACCGCGTCGCCGGCCGACCAGCCGCCGGACAACCGGATGCCTTCAAACCTGTACGAAGCCGGATTGTAGGTAATCCTGGCGAAAGCCTGCCCGTCCCCGGACAGGACGATGCTGTTGCCCCCGTCGGTTTTTTCGGTCCAAAAGTCCGGCAAAGGCAGAGCGCCGATCGCGCGAATCTCGGGGTCGACACCCGCTCCCGTCAAGCGTCCCGATTTTGCGGCGGAGCAGGCGGAAACCAGCCAAGACAATGCGGCAGCGGACAGTACCATGGAAGCAATGGCCAAACGCATTATGAATGAACCCCCTTTCGTTTCGGCATCAAATTTCGGCCGCCGGCATCGCAGTGGAAAACCGGCGCAGACAAGAATAACACAGCAAAGGCACAAGAGTAATACCCCGCATTCCGTTTGTTTGTTCAGTGCGCGCCGCCGCTTTGGGTGACCATTTTTGCATTTAAGGTAGTATCTTTAAGGCGGCGGCCGTTTGGGCCGAGGGGATCGGCCCGATACCCCGCCGCAAATTCCTTGCGTCGAGGGGAAAGATGCGAACATTTGCCGAAGTGATTGGTGCTGTTGTTTTGCTTTGCCTGTTTATTTCATCCTGCTCGAATTCCAACCACAACGTTTCTGTACCGGATCCGGTTTCGGGTTATTCGACTCCAAACATCGCCCAAGCCGAATGGCCCGAAGGACTGCCGGCTGACCAAATCCAGCCGTGGGAAATGCTTAATTCGAGCGGTTTCGTCGAAACGAAAGCGGCTGTTAAATCCGCCAGCGCCTTGAACAAAGACAGCGAGTTCGTTCCGGGGGTTGAGCGATATCTGGAGGCTGGAAACGTACTTGACAACGGAGAGGCTTCCGCATTCGACTCCGGCGAGGGCGGTGCGGGAATGGTCGCATACGCTATTTACAGGATTCCGCTTGCAGGTGAAGAGCCTGGGCTTTTAACCGCGGACGTGAATCTCAAGCCCAAGGAAGATGGCTCGCCCAGCAGCTATTGGATAGGCATTTCCGATTACGGCAGAGAAACTTGGAAGTGGCTCGGACCGTTCGGCGATCCGCAAATACGGCTCGGCACATCGATCGGCGACTATACGTCCGAACTTGGAATTGTTTACGTTGCGGTTCTTGCGTACGACGGCGCAAAATTCGACTGCGTGGGCGTTGGTTTGAACCCGAAAGACGAAGCGGATTCCGTTCCTCCACCTACGCCGGCGGCTCCCACGGTCACTTCCGTCCCCGGCGGATTTCTGCTCGAATGGCCGGAAGTTATCGCGGCGGATCTTGCAGGATACGAAGTGAAAATCGAAAACGCGGATTTTGGCGGGGATTCTGCACCGGCAAAACGCGAATCAATCTTGTTGGGCATTCCGAGGGTAGTATTCGATTCGGCAGGGATTAAATACGTCGCGGTGGCGGCATTGGACATTTCCGGCAACGCGAGCGGGTATTCATCTGTCGTTTCCGTTGATTCCGGCGAGGGCGAGGCGCCGCGCGCAACCCTTCAGGCGGACAATCCCAGCGGATTGCGCAACGATTCAATCGCGCTGACGGCATCGGGAGGAGAAACTTACGATTTCGACCTGGACGGCGACGGAGTATTCGACGAAACCAACTCGACGGGTACGGCCTTCGCGGATACTTCCGCCACCGGAATCATCCGGCCCTCCGTCCGCTGCACAAATTCCGGCGGAGGAGTAGCCTTCGCCGCAGTGTCGCTGATAATCGCGGCAAACAGCAGGCCGGTGGCAAGCGCCGGCGCCGATCCCGCGTTCGGTCAGGCGCCGCTTGAAGTGACGTTCACCGGAATCGGAGAAGACGACGACGGCACGATTGCCGAATACGCCTGGGACTTTGACGGCGACGGGATTTACGATTACACGGATGCCGCGGAACCAAATCCCGCGCCGCAGAATTACGACACGCCGGGGCTATACAACGCCAAATTCCGCGTGACGGACGACGAGGGAAGCTGGGACGTCGACACCGTCGCAATCCAGGTTTCGGGACCGGGGGGAGGGATCAATAATCCGCCGGCAGCGGACCTCACTGCACCTATTTCATCGGGAATCATTCCGCTCACGGTCAATTTTAACGCGAGCGGCTCGGCCGATTCGGACGGTACGATAGTCGAATACGCTTGGGACTGGGACGGCAACGGCGGGTACGACGAGTTCGGCGAAGATCCGACCGTGTCGCACACGTACACCGCCGCCGGAAGCTACACCGCGAAGCTAAGAGTGCGCGACAACGGCGGCGCGACGGCGACCGATACTCTTCAAGTGACGGCCAACAGCCCGTCGAACTTCCCACCGAACGCGATACTCGGCATTTGGGAATACTCGGCGCTGACCGGCCAGGCGATAACTTTCGATGCCACCGATTCTGACGATCCAGGCGGAACGCTCGTCGGATACGAATGGGATTTCAATGGCGACGGGGTTTGGGATTCTTACTCGGACACTCCGTACGCCCAGCACAGTTACGCATTTCGCGGAATGTACCGTCCGAAGTTGAGAGTCACAGACGACGACGGCGCGCAGGCGACGGCAGAAGCAATCCTGTTCGTCAATGAGACCACGTGGCCGCAATACGGCGGAAACGCGATGCACCACTCCGTCACGAATCTGATCGGGCCGGATTCAGGATCGTTCGCTTACTCCTATCCGACAGGAAACCAGGTGCGATCGAGCCCCGTAATCGGCCCCGACGGCTCCGTGTATTTCGGAAGCGAGGATCACAAGCTATACGCGCTTTGGCCGAGCGGCGCGTTCAAATGGAGTTTCACCACGGGCGCGCGGGTCGAATCCAGCCCTGCAATCGGCCCCGACGGAACGATTTACGTGGGAAGCTCCGACTTCAGCTTGTACGCGATTTCTCCCGACGGCGAGCCGAAATGGAGCTTCGATACGACCGGCCAGATCGTCGCACCGATTGTCGTCGGCCCCGACGGCACGATTTATTTCGGCAACTGGGACGGGGATTTCTTCGCCGTCAATCCCGACGGCTCGGAGAAATGGAACGTGGCAACGGGATCGATGATTTCGTACGCCGCCGCGGTCGATCCAGAGGGAAACGTTTACTTCACTGCATTCAACGGAAACGTTTATTCCCGCTACCCCTGGGGCGATGAGCGTTGGACGTATACGATGGCGGACGTAGACGCTTCAAACGTCGCCGTCGCGCGGGATGGAACGGTCTATGCGGGCTGCGGAGACGGAAACCTGTACGCCATCAACCCGGACGGAACTTTCGCCTGGGCATATACCTGCGACGGCCAGCCAACCTCCGTGTCGGTCGGCGAAAACGGAATGATTTACGTCGGAGACGGCGCTGGATTTCTCACTTCACTGTGGCCCGACGGAACATTCAACTGGGAATACGCGACCGCAGGCTGGATTTCTTCAATCGCGATGACGGACAGGAATCAAAACGTCTACTTCGGCAGTTTCGACAACAAGCTGTACAGCGTCGACAACACAGGCACTTTGAACTGGGCCGCACTCACGGCGAACGACGTGCAGTCAAGTCCCGCGATTGGTCCGGATGGAAGAATTTACTTCGGAAGCAGGGATAACAGCTTGTACGTAATCGGGCCGCCGATACCTTAAAGTCGGATTACTGTCGCCGCTCCAGCCTTGGAGCGGCGTTTTTTTTTCACCGAGTTACACCCGCGCGCGCCGAACAGCGTGATTTTGGGAATGCTCTATCGAACGAGAATGGCGGAGCCTTGGGCGCTTTTCACCGGCGGCGGTATGTATTCGAATGAGCGGAATTTCGTCAACATATATTTGTAAATCCTGTCCACATTCTTGGCGTACGTGTTTGGGGATTTCGCCTTCGGATTGTTGTAATGAGTCAATGCCTCCATATAATCGCCATAGTCGTAGCGTTTGTAAAGGAGGATTCCGATCCGGACGTTGCTTTCCGGATCAAGCAGCTTTTCTTTGGTTATCTTTTCGCCCGATACAGTCTTGCCTATCCAGAACGGATGAACCTGCGAAAGCCCAATCGAGCCGCCGTCGCCCTTGACGACCTGGCGCTCTCCGCGGGAGTTGAGCCTGTAGTGACGGCCGCTGCTCTCCTTGAGGATTCGCGCCATTTGAATAAGCGGATCGGTATCGTTGGCCAGCGAGTATTTGACAACCCATCCGACAAGCTTGCCGGTGTTCTCGCCCTTGAGCCCCCACTCGCTTTCCAGGTAGTCGGCCAGGAACGCCTCCACCCTGCCCTTGTCCTTCTTGTATTCGTCCAGCGTCGGCCGGCCCTGAGCAAATGCGGGCCAAGCCGAAAGCAAACAAACCAGTACCAACGCCGATACGAAAAGTGAAAGGCGGTGTCGCCCCCTTCCCCCGAAGGGCGCTCCTCCAGTCTTTCCCATACACTTTCCTCCGGTCCCCAAAACCGAGAGCCGCCATGCTAGCACAGAGGCGCGAGCAAACCAATACCACGGCAAGCTTGAGAGTATTTTCAGCAAGTTATCAACATTGTGTATACTTTGAGGGGTGTCGATCCGCTACAAATACCTGTTGCTGTTCCCGCTGACGGCGCTTTTGCCCGTTCTCATCTTTTACTACTTCACCAACCATTACATCACTGACGCTCTGGTTAGCATTCAACGGAACAGGATTTCAAGGGACATCCAGACTGTCTTGTCGTCGATTGCCGCGGAAAGCAGGCAACTCCAGTCGGACGCGGAATCGCTGACCTACTGGTCACATATATACAATTTATTAATACAAAAGGATGTCCCGCCCCAAAGGTCGGAATTTTCCGTTCGAATTTCCACGCTTGAAGGCAACCCATCTGTTGCTCTTGTAACCGCAGATGGTGAAACAGTCAGTGTTTCAGGCCAGTTCGGCTCCGGCGAAGCCAGGATGATTGCAAATTCCGTCCCCGCACCGCAAGGAAACGTCGCGAGGGCGGGTCTTGCCTTGTTGGAAGGAAGGCCTGCGATTGTCGCCGTTTCGAATCTCCTCAGGGACGACGGCACCGGCCCGCCGAAAGGCAGATTCGTTGTGGCGAGGCGAATCGACGGGCGATTGGCGGGAGCATGGCAAACGCTTCTCCAATCGCAACTCGCGATTTTCTGCGCCGGAAGAGCTGTGATAATTCCGGAATCATCCATGCTGCAGCCCGATGTGCCGATGGGACTCTGGTCTAAAATTATGGGCGAATTCGGCGCCGGAGAAAAAACTTACTGGGTGAATTCCGATGATGAACTGGACCAACGAGCCTTCGTTCCGCTGACGGACATCGGAGGCAACATCATCGGCGCAATCCAGCTTACCGCGCCGCCTGAAAGCCTATTGCCGGTTAAAACCACACTGGACAGAACATCAATAATAATCTTTTCCGTTGCGGCGTTGCTTGCCACGATTCTGGCGTTCATTCTTAGTTTTTATATCGTAGGCCGGATCACCAGTCTGAACCTTGCAACGAAAAACCTCCTGTCGGGCGAGGGACTCCCAAAGGTTGCGACATCCTCTTTTATGCGCGACGAACTCGACGAGCTGCTGCTCAGCTTCAAGAGAATGAAGGAGGAGCTGGATACATATCTGCAACAACTGATATTTTCGGAGGTGAAATACAAGCGCGTAGTCAACAGCTCTATAAGCGGAATTTTCGTCTACGGCAAAGGGCAGTACCTCTTCTGCAATCCGCAATTCGAATCCATATCCGAATACACCATGGACGAACTCAATAAAATATCGCCGCTCGCTTACATTCATCCGGACGATATCGAATCGTTTGTCGAAAGCATCGTTTTTCAAATTGCAAAGATACCGGTCGAGATGTCGGAAGACACCAGGATAATCACAAAAAGCGGAAAAGAAAAAATCCTCAACTTCCGCGTCGAGTTTATTGAATACAAGGGGGAAACCTGCCTTTTGGCGCATGTTACCGACGTGACTGCTCAACGGCAGCTCGAACGCCAGCTTTTTCAAGCGCAGAAGCTGGAATCCGTGGGAACACTTGCGGGCGGAATCGCCCACGATTTCAACAATATTCTGGGCGGAGTAATCGGTCTTGCCGAAATGATCGAGGAGCGTTATCCGAACGATTCAAGACTGATGGAAATCACACAGCGCATTCTTAATCTTGGCCGAAGAGCGAACCGAATGGTAAAGCACCTGCTGACGTTCGCAAGGGGCGAAGTGGTCTCAAAGGAGGAAATCGACGTCACCGAAGCGATCGACCGCACGCTGGAAATTTTCGTTCTGCCGAAGAGCATGGACATCACGGTGGAAACCGATTACATCGCGACCGGCGCGCGGCTTCTGTTCAACCCGATTCAATTCGACCAGATGATGGTCAATCTCCTAGTAAACGCGCGCGACGCGATGCCGGACGGGGGGAAAATAAAAATCACGGTGGATAGAATCAAGCCCGCTGACCCGGCGTCCGGCCCGAATCTTATCGAAATCAAAGTTGCGGACAACGGCATAGGGATGCCGCAGGAACACCTTGACAGGATTTACGATCCATTCTTCACCACGAAGTCCGTTGGCAAGGGTACGGGTTTGGGTCTCGCCGTAGTGTACGGGGTGGTGGAAACGCATGGGGGGACGGTTTCCGTGGAAAGCAGAAAAAACGAGGGGACGACTTTCACGCTTCACTTCCCCGAAGCGGTTGAAGCGGTTTCCGTCGAATCCCGCGGCTGATCGGCACGCGCTTTTTTGGGCGTTTTTCCTAAAGCTCTTTCAGGATTAAATGAATCGAGTCGAGATAGCCGAGCGCGTGGATGGACGGAAACTCGCTTTGAACGGACTTGTCCAGTTGCAGAATCGGCACGGACATGGACTCCATGAAAGCCGTAACCGCCTGCAACGGGATTCCGGTGCATCTCGACAAAAACGCCGCCGCGGACTTTGTGAAATCGAATGGAACCGGAATGACCAGCCTCGAATACCCCAAAACGGAAATCAACAGTTCGATCATATCCTGGTAGGACATAACATCGTTTCCCGCAATCTCGAACTCCCTTCCGGAAAGATTCTCTTTCACGCACGCTTCCGCGAGATAGCTGACGACGTCGCCCACGTATATTGGCTGGCACGGCGTGGTGGCCGAGCGCATCATCCAAATAATCCGCAGCCTTGATGCCGCGGCATGCATCAGCCTGAAAAACATCCCCCACCTTCCCAATATCGGTGCCGTCCTGAAAATGCAATTCGGCAAGCCGCTTTCTTTCAATATCGCTTCCACATGCATCCTCGCAACCATCCCCGGCGGAATCGTTTTGCTTCTGTCGCAAAGCGGCCCGAGATAAACAATAAGTGGAGGATTCGGCACGTTGAGCGCCCTGCAAAGATTGGTCATCATCCGCTGGTCCAGTTCGGTCGCGGGACGGTCGGTTGCCGGGCTGGCGAGCGCCGATGCGAGATATATGACAACGTCCTCCGCACCGATCGCTCTTATGATGGAACCGGGCTCAAGGAGATCGCCCTTGACGATTTCGATATCGCGTATGTGACCCAGAATCGCGTCAGCCTGGCCCAAATGCCTTGCCATGACGCGGACGGGAGTGCCCGATTCGGACAGCCGGGCGACGAGTTCGCGTCCCACGAATCCCGTCCCTCCGATCACAAGTGCCATTGGCGGACTCCGATTGGTGGCTGCATAGGTCGGCGGTGGATTTTAGCATATTCGAACCGCAGCGCTTTTTGGGAGACGGCCCCAAATTCCTCACCGCGGCTTCGCCCGCAAGTACATCCACGCGACCGCCACCGCGAGCGTCGCCGCGGCAACGAACATTGCGGCTATCAGCATTTCGGCGCGGTTCGAATCCCGTTTTATCTTGGCAAGCCGGATATCCGCATCCAGCGAAATTTTTTCCATCCATCCGTCAACGCCGTGCAACGCTGCCTTCGCTTCGTCCAGCATGGCTTCGGGCGGGCCGCCGAACTGCGCCTTGCTTCTCAACGGCGGGGGGAGCAACCGCTCTTTCGACATCAATCCGGCCTGCTCCCTGCCCAGCTCTTTTACTTTTTTGGAGATTTCCTGAAAAACGGTTTTCATTTCGGCGATTCTCGAATGATGAACGCTTCCGGGAAAATGGCACGTCGCACAAAATCCGTCTCCGGCTTCGATCGCAGAATTCGAAGTTATTTCCGATTCCAACCGTTCCAAACCATGCGGCTTGTGGCATGCAGAGCAGTCGTTGTAGCCAAGCTCCCGGAATGCGTCATAGTGCCCCCCATTGGAATATGCTTCGGATATCGCCTTGTGGCACCCGGCGCAGGCCTCGAGGCCGGGGCGCGCTCCCGCGGGATTCGCTTCGCTGTGTGGCGCGTGGCAGTCGGCGCAAGTCAATCCGTATGTGAAATGCAGGTCGGCGGGAAGCGAGTTTTCGAACCTGGCGATTGCAGACTGGAATAAGGTTGATTTCGCGGCATGGCAGGAAGCGCAATCGGCATCGAATCCGGAATCGGCGGCGCGCACAGCCGCCGCGAAAACCAAAAGCATGACCGGCGCTAGGGACAACAGCGCACTTGTGGGAGATTTAATATTCACCGGCCGGATAATAACATCGAAAATTGGGCAAAAAAAATCCCCCGGGGTTGCCCCCGGGGGAGTCCCTTTCCGATTTGGAAAGCGAGATGCCGTCAATTAGAAGTTGACGAGCAACTCACCGCGGACGAGGGTGTTGGTGTCGTCCAGGCCGTCGGTCAGGCCGCCGTTGATGACGTCGAGGCCGATCGTCGCGTTCTCGTACAAGGGGTACTTGAACATGAAGCGCAGTACGCCGGGACGCTCCTCGAAGCGGCTGTTGCGGCGGTTACCGTCATAGAAGTAAACCTTGCCGAAAAGGCCGTTCGAGAAGGTGTGCTCGAGGCTGGCGCCCCATCCATCGAAGTCCGCCGGGAAGTAGTTCTTGCCCTCACGGCTGATGTTGAAGGCGTCGCCGCTCGCGGCCACCGTGTAATCCCACTCGCTGAACGGGTCGTTGTCCACGTTCGCGTAAACTGGAATACCCTCGAGCTGGCTGATCTGGGCGTAGGAGCCCACGAACTTGGTGTTGCCGTTGTTGTAAATGTCGAGATCGGCAACCCAGGAAATCGCGTCGAGACCCAGATCGTCGGGATCGCGGTCCGAAACGTTGTTGAGAACCCAGACGGCCTCGCCGCGGGCGCCATTCACCCAGTAGCTGTCAGCCATCCAAGGAATCTCGAAGTTGGTGCTGCCGCCGAAATAGAGCTCCTGGCCGTAGCCGAAAGGCACCGCCGAGAACTCGAAGTGGTAGGCATAGTCGTGACCG
The DNA here is from genome assembly GCA_039961635.1 of bacterium. Lineage (NCBI taxonomy): Bacteria > bacterium. Next base: position 19,582 of record JABRWB010000015.1, on the reverse strand, counting down.
GGGACGGTGCCCTCGGGGCCGTTGTAGCCGATGCCCGCGACGACGAAGTCATCGCTCTCGGTCACGAAGTTGGTGTTCTGGTACGAACGGGTGGGAGCATACGAGAACGAGGGCGCAAGGCCCGCGCCGAGCGTGCTGACCGAATCGAGCCTGTAGGCGCCGGCCCAGAAGTCCCAGGTCTCGCCCCAGCTGGTGTCGAAACGGAAGCCGTAATCGCTCCAGAAACCGTTGTCGCCGGTCAGGCCGAAGTCGCCGAAGCTGAAGTACTGACGGCCGATCGTGAAGGTCGGCGTGTCACCGAAGAACGAGACCCAGGGGGTCAGGTCAACGGTCAACTTCGCAACGTCGAGTTCGGGCGTATCGGTCGTGCCCGCGTTGCCGAACGGAGGCGTGGCGGGCTTGGCGATGCCGTCGCCGGCCGACGGGATCATTCCGGCGATCATGCCGTGAGTCTCGGCATACACGAAGCTGAAGTCCAACTTCGAGATGTCGTTAGGCATGAAGTGAAAATTGAGGTTCCCGTACAGATCGTGACCGATGTCGGTTGCGAGGTCGGTCGGATTGCCATTGGCATCCATCGCCGCGTTGTTCTGCACGAAACCGCCGGTGCGGAAACGGATCATTCCGTTCACGTTCGTGTCGTGGATCATGCTGCGCAGGCGATCGATTTCGCTGCCCTGCTCGTCAAGGGCGGCCATGATGTCGTCCACCTGGACGCCGAGGTCGGCGAGCTCGCTGCGGAACTCCTGTGCGAGCTTCTCCAACTGAGCCTTGACTTCGTCGGAAACCCCGCCTGAAGCGGCCATTTCCTCAACCTTGTACCACACGCGCGCGATGACCTGGGCCATCTCGTAGCGGGTGATGGACTGTCCGCCGCGGAAGGTGTTGTCGGGATAGCCCTGAAGCAGGCCGTTGTCCTTGAGCATCTTCACAGCGGCGTACGCCCAGTGATCGGACGGAACGTCCGTAAACGGTCCCTGGGCGAATGCGGCGGTCGAAAGCATGAGCGACGCAACCAGCACCGCGAAAACCATGTAAATCTTGTTCATCTTTTACCTCGTTGGATTCGAATTACCCTCGGGGTACCGGCCCAACGCAAGTATCCAAGTTTCCTTGCAAAGCCATCGCACCCTGAAGGCATACTACACAGTAACAACGAAAGTACTTATCGCTTGAAGGACGGCTGCTGGCCCAACGAATCACCTCCTTTTGCCAGCGAATCCGCCGCTGAAGCGGTTGTAAGCTAAATATTGGCGGGAGCATCCGCGATTTCGGCGCCGTATTGAAGGCTACGGCGGGCGATGACAAGCGCCGCCCAACCGTCCGCTTTCGCTATTCCGAGAATGAGCATGAGCCAGTAAAGCCAGCTTAATCCGGCCGGCGCGCTTGATGCGTATAGACTCATCCCCTCGCGCGTCGATTTCGCTTCTTCCACCGTGACGGTGGAATATCCGCACCCCATTGATTCAATTTCACGCAACACACCTTCAGAACCCGTACGGCTTCCAACGGCAATGTACGAAACCGTATACCGCGCAAAAATGGGCGACAACCTGTTTTGCAGAAGGCGGCGCGGGCAGACCTCGGAATAAATCCGCGTACCGGCCCTGTCCACCACGGCGATTCCGCACTTGTGATTTCCCGGATCGATTCCGACGATCACGGGCTGGCTGTGTGAAGGCAAATGCTTGCGCAAAGGCATTCCAGGCAGAGAAGGATGTGCGGCGGCGCGCCCTCGGGAAAGGGCGATTCCTCGACGCTCCCCAACTTTAAATGTACGCTCCTCACAAACTGCGACCCAAACCGTCCGAAGGAACGGACACGACATTATACCCGCGCAACGCGGATTTGTCCAATGTCAAGGTTTCCGTAAGGTCATGTTGGCGAAAAATCGGGTACCACTGAAATGGGTACCGGTTATTACTTATCAACATATCGCATCTCTATCGTTTCGGCGTCGGTCAATCCCGGCGAAGACCCGAACAGAGTTTCGCTGTTTCGCACCGGCTCGTAAGTGCGGCGGTGGATGGCACACGGCCCGAGCCTTTCCAGCGCCGCCTTGTGCGCTTCGGTCGAGTAGCCGAAATGCTTCTCGAAACCGTATCCGGGATACTCGATTGCCGCGCGTTCCATCCAGGCGTCCCTTGCGGTTTTGGCCAGTATCGAAGCCGCCGAAATCTCCGGAACCAGGTCGTCTCCGTCAACAATCGCCTTGAGTTCGATTCCGAAAGGGGCCGGCAGCCTGTCGCCGTCAATCAGCGCCTGATCCGGGCGAATCGCGAGGCGCTCGACCGCGAGCCTCATCGCGTAAAGCCGCGCCTGCAGGATGTTTATCGAATCCACCACCGTGTGCGCTACGAATGCAATCGACCAGGCAACCGCATACGTTTTGATTTCCGCTGCAAGATGCTCGCGTTGCGAAGGCGAAAGCAGCTTGCTGTCCTTGAGCCTCCCGGCGGGCGCGACGGGATTCAAAACAACCGCGGCCGCGACGACCGGCCCCGCAAGCGCACCCACCCCTGCTTCGTCCACTCCAGCAACGACAGCCCCCGAAGGAAGCTCAATTACGGGCTTCTTACTCTTCATGCGCCGATTCCTCCGGTGCCTGTTCGGCTTCGCTCTCCGCCTGCGGCTCCGCAAATTCGTTTTGGAATTCCCCTAAACCGATGCCGCCCTGCCCCGATGTTTCGAATTCAACGGACGCGGAATGCGCTATTCCGTCAGACTTTCCATCATCCGTTTCATCGCGCGCGTGCCGCGCCCGCGCGCGCGCTTCCCGTATGTCGTGAATGAGCAGCACGAGTCCGATCATTATTGTGCCGACGACCGCGCTTGCGTCCGCAACGTTGAAGACCGGAAAATCTATCCATCCGAAACGCCCGTCCGCCCACCAGGGAATCTTGGTCGCGACGAAGTCCACAACTTCGCCAAGCCTGACCCTGTCCACGAAATTGCCGAATGCGCCGCCTATCTGCAATCCGAATGCGAGCGTCAAAATCCGGCTGGATTTGCCCCACCGCCTATACAGAATAAAAAGAAGCGTGATGAGGAGCGCGCTTACAAGTGCAAGCGCCTCCGGATGGCCGCGAAACCAGCTGAACGCCGCGCCCGTGTTGGTAGTGAGCTGCCATCGCAAATAGCCGTCTATTACTTCAACCGGCTCGCGGTAACCGTCGGTTCCGAACCGGTATGGAAATGCGCGAAATCTTGTGAAGTACTCCGCGGCGAAATGCCAGTAGCTGTCGAACGGCTTATGCAAATAACCCAGTTTATAGACCGCGAGGCATTTCGCAAGCTGGTCGGCGATGACTACGATAACCGAAATCGCGAAAAACGCGCCGACCAAGTCCTTCTTGTTGCGCAGCGCTTGCGAAAGTTCCTCGCCTTCATCGGCAGGCAAGCCGGATTCGGTTTCCATTTCGACAAGCTCGCCGCAGCTTGCTTCGGCTTCCGCCGCTTCAAAATCCGGTTCCGGTTGCGCGCTTACCTGCTCCGTCGGATCCGCAACCTCGCCTGCACGCGCAAAATGCGCCTGCCCCGGCGGGTTTTCGCCGATTTTGAATTGATTTTCCCGGGTCAATTGAGGCCTACTGGTTTTTTTCCAGCGAATTCTGACAGGAATAGCAATACTTCGCCCAAGGAATCACCTTCAATCGCGCCGGGTCGATGTGTTTGCCACACATCTGGCATTCGCCGTAGTAGTTGCCTTCTATCGCCTTCAGGGCGTCGTCAATGTCATGCAAGTTTTTTTCAAGCTGCAGTATCATCATTTCGTCGCGTTCGATTTCGCTGGACTCCGTTACGAAATCGCTGTCGGGATCTCCCGAATTGCGCTCGTAGACGCGCCCTTCGTCGAGCGACTTCTTTATCTTTTTGCGCAGCCCGATGATCTGCTTCGAGATGGCGGCTTGCTTCTCGACAAGCACTTCCTTGAACTTATCCGTATTGATCGTCTTGCTTGTAGCCATTTATTCACCTGTTAAACCCGAAATGCCCGGAGAAAGAATACGGGCAAAGTTCGCCCGAATCACTTCTCCAGCGTGCTCGATGGTCCATCCTTTAATCTCGGCCACCGCGCTAAGAACATAAAGCACGTTGGCCGGTTCGTTCCGGCTTCCCCTGACGGGTTTTGGCGCCAAAAACGGCGAATCCGTTTCAACCAGAATTAGATCGTCGGGCACCGCAGAAGCGAGCCTTCTGAGTGCCTCTCCGCCCGGAAAAGTAACGTTTCCGGCGAAGGAAACGCCGAATCCGTTCTTCTTAGCCCATTCAAGGGTTTCAGAACTTCCGTCAAAACAGTGAAATATCCCGCGACCGCCATAAGCGCTCTCTCGGAGCACTTGAACGACCTCGGGAGCAGATTCACGTGTGTGAATTATAACAGGTTTGTCAAACCTGCGCGCAAGAGACAGGTGAAATGCGAAAAGTTCCTTCTGTGTTTCAAGCGTATCCTTGCTCCAGTGCAGATCAATGCCGGTTTCGCCGATTGCGGCGATCCTTCCGGCGTTTTCGGAACAGATGCGTTCCAACTCCGTCATATCCCGCTTGAGCTTTGAAAAGTCGGCAGTGGGATGAATCCCCGCCGCGGCAAGCAATCCCGGCTCCCTGGAAGCCAGTTCCAGCGCCTCCTTGCTGGTCGCGATATCGTAACCAGGAACCAGCGCAAGCGACACGCCCCGCTCCCGCATGCGCGCGATTACCTCCGGCAAATCGTTAAAGTATTCGCGGTAAAGGTGGCAATGCGTATCTGTCAGCGGAATCAAGCGGCGAATCCTTTCCTTAAACTCTAAATGGGGAAGAACTTGACTTCCCCCGCCTCTTCCTCGGCCCGGACGCGGCGGTGCTCGTCGTACGTTCTCGCCTTGGAGCGGCGAACCGTGATTACCACGCCGCTGTATAACGTATCCTGAACTTCGACGTGGGCGGTTCCCAGCTCCACCAGCTTCTGCCGCAGCTCGTTCGAACTGCTTTCGCAGGCCGCTATCTCCTTCTTCAACGTCGCTTTGGCGGAAGTAAGTTTGGAATGCAATTCCTGTAAGGTTGGACTGGCATCCCCCTTGGCAACTTTTTTATCCATCAACTGCAGATGAGTATCTACCTGCGAAAGTTTGGTGCGCAGCACTTCCAGGCGCTTTTCGATTTGATCTATTTCCTGGTGGATGAACGGATTTGTTCCAACCGTGATTCTTGTCAGCGTTCCCATGTTGCTGCCCAGATTCGCCGCTTTGATAGTGCGGAGAGCGGAAACCTCGCCGCCGACTATCACCCCGTTTTTGGATGTTATTTCGATATTGCCTCCGCAGCGAATCGTCGAATGCCTGATTGCGTTTTTGACAACCAAATCACCCATCACGTCCAATGCGGCCGAATCCACTTCGCGAAACGAAGCGTTGCCGTTAACCACAATGACTGTCCCGCTTTTTCCGAAAACCGTGCCGTTTACGATCAAATCTTTGCCCACGCGGATGGTTGCATTTTCGATGTTTTCGCGCACGGTAAGCGTGCCGCCCACTTCAAGCTGAAATCCGGCGAGTATGTTGCCCGCGACGTCCACATCGCCCAGAAATCTGATGTTTCCTGTTGAATAGTCTATATCGCCGGGAATTTGGATGCGTGAAAGTATCGTGATTTTTCCGTCCACCCGGCATGCATGGCCTCCCGATTTTGCGAGCGCCTGCGTCCCGTCCTCGGACAACTCGACCATTTTGCCGACGGGAATTTTTATATCCTTCAGCTTTTCCGGCTCGATGCACTTCCCGCGGATGTCCATTCCTTGAACGCCCTCCCGTCCGGGCGTTTTGATCGCGAGAATCGCCCCGGCTTCGAAGTTGTTGAACCGCCCTATTTCGCGAAAATCAACGCTGCCATCGGACTTTTCCGCGACTTCGACGTCTTCCGTCAAAGGAAAGAAATAATCTATCCTCGGCTGTACGGTGGCTTGAACCGGCGTGCCTTTTGCGACGATCGCCGTATTCCCCGGTGCAAGCTTAAGCGCTTCCTCAAGGCCGTTTTCCAAAACACCTTGAGTCACCATGCGCTCGGATAGATATGCACGCAAATCTTCTTTGGTAAATCCCGCGGGTTCGGAAAGACACTTGAATTTCGCCTCCATCCAGTCCTGTGAAATCTGGAGACTCAGGCACTGCTCGATTTGCTTATCAATCTCCGACATTCTCGCACCCAGGCGTAACTCAAAGCAAAAATATCTGCGAAATCCAGGTTAGCGAAATATTTCCGAAAATCCCTTGGCGGGAATCCGTCTGACGAAATCGGATGCCTCGCTTCCCTGAAGCGCGGCCAAAACTTTGGGAATGTCGGAACTCGAATTAATTACGGCAAACAGCGTGTCCGGAATCTCTTCCGCTTCCCTCGGCTCGATGACGACAAGCGCGGGTTCAATGTCGCTCTGAATTGCGGGCAGCCTTAAAATCGCCTTGAAATACTGCCTAGACAGAATCATATCCAGAAACTCGTGTCCTTCGAGCAGCTGGAGGAAATCCCAGTTGACGAAAAACCCGATTCGCCCGTCCGCCGCCACAATTCTGCAAGCCTGGTCGATGTAATTCGCGACAAAATTATTTACCAAGCTTTGCTCGCCGCGGAACGTAAGGTTGCCCAAAATGACCTGGAAAAGAAGGTCAATGTCGTTTTCGGGATTCGGCGGCTGACCGAAAATTTCGGGAAGCTCCGTAAGGAAATCGCGGTTGACTATATAAACGTCTTCGAACCCGGAAAGGCGGGTGATTATGCGGGCTGCTTGGAAGAGAATCGGATCGGTTTCGATTCCGCAGAAATTGAAGCTGATGAAGTTGCCGATAAGGTCGTTGCGGTTGACGACGAACTCTTCTTTTGCTTTTTCTATCAGTGGCGTGTCGCGTGCGTCGAGAGTCAGCCTGGCGCCTTTTTGCGAAACGAGAAGCACAGAGTCGTTGTCTCCGAGCGCCCAGTAAATGCCCAGCATTTGCTCGTTGATGTAATTCAGAACGGCTACCGCAAGCGCGCCGGCCTGGGCCGCCGGATTAAGCACCAAATCCGAAAGCTTGGGCGCGAGAATTTCCACAAGCATCCGGTTGAATTCCTCGGGAATGATGCACCGCCGAGTCGAGTAATCCTTGTATCTGTGGTAAACGATGCGCTCCACTTTCGGAGCCGAAAGCGGACCGCCGAGTTTGATGGGATGATCGGACAAAGGAACAATATCGCTGTCGGAAACAAGACGCTCAAGAAACTCGTTTATGGCCGTGCGTTCCTTGGGTGAAAGGCTCATCTCTCGAGGAGAGTCCTCGACCCGCTGAAAGCTGGTCACCTTATCGAAGTCGCCGCCAAGCCCGAATGTTCCCGAATGCAGCTCCTCCAAAACGGGCGCGATTCCAGAAACAACTTCTTGAGCCGCGACGGGTTCGCGCTCCTTGATTTTTTCCGAGACGATCTTTTTTATCAAAACCTTTTTAAGCTCGCCGGAAGGCTTTCCAGCCTTTTGCTGCTTCTCGCGCTCCTTGGCGATTTGGGCGCGGATGAACTCGGATTCGAGGTTTCTATCCACTGATACCGCGGGTCTCGGTTTGACCTTTCCTGCCTTTGGTTCGCTCGCGGGAGTACCTGCCAGCCTCCAGTTTTTTCTATCGCGCTTGAACCTGGAATCGGCGAATGGATCGAATATGGCTTCCTTTTCCGACGCGAGTCCTGCACCGACGACCAGCTTGATTATTTCGCTTTCGGAAATGCTTCCGGGACGTTCCTTCATCAACTTGAACGCTTCATCGTTTACAAGGCGCCAGTGCTCCAGCCCCCAGCGTTTGCCCTGCTGCTTAAGTCCGGGTATCCTCGTCGCGTCAAGCGCCACGCAGTTGACTTTAATTCCCAGTTCTTTTGCAACCTTGCTTTTAAGGTCTTTTTCCGATAGGAACTTCCGTTCATCGGCAAGAACTTTATGGACAACTTTATGTTCCGGAAGCTTCTCGATATCCAGTTCGTACTTGTCGCCGGATTTTCTGAAGATGGGCTGGGAAGCAAGGACCGGCCTGACATAGCGCTCAAGCGCTTTTTCGACACTCACATTCGCGCGCATCAGGCGGCAAACTTCCTGCGCCAGTTCTTCTTCGGTCGCTGGACCGTCGAAGTACAGGTGCAGCTTGATGATGTCGACGTTCGAAAGCGTCGAACCCGCCTGTACACGAATGTTCACCATCTACAAACTCCCGTATCAAAACGCGCATTTTAGCAGACGAGTTAGTTATTGACAATATGCCGATTTTAATTGGTTTCTGTCGGCGCAGCAATCACGCCTTGTGAAAATACCAATCCAAATTCATAAGATCGATGCGGGCGCGTCGAAGAACAAGGTGTTGCGGGAAACCGTTTTTAATAAAATATGGTACAATGTACCTGCCGCTTGGAGCCGAAAGGACCGGGACGGTGGAAACATACGTTCGCAACTGCGCGCGTCCGCCAGCCCCCCTTTTTGCAGACCGCTTCGGTTGTCTGCCGCCGACTGCGGCCGATTGTGCGCCCGAAGCGGCTGCGGCCAACTTGGAAAGGGGATGCAAAATGAGTAAGTTTGTCGGAAAAAGCCTTGCACGCATGAAGCGGCAGGGCCGAAGTATCGTCGCAATTACCGCGTACGACCTTTTCACCGCATCCATTGCAAGGGATGCCGGCGTTGACTTGGTGCTTGTGGGGGACAGCCTCGGCAACGTGGTTCAAGGCGCCGACACGACGATTCCGGTTACGCTGGACGACATCGTTTACCACTCGCGCATGGTTGTTAGGGCAGTGGATGGTCGAATCCCGGTTTTCGCCGATATGCCCTTCGGCACTTTCAAAATCAGCGCCGAGGACACGGTTCGCAATGCCGTAAGGTTGTTTAAAGATTCCGGATGCGACGGCGTCAAACTCGAAGGCGCCACGCCCGATACCCTGGAAGCGATCGAGAAGCTAATTGCAATCGGCATTCCCGTAATGGGGCACACAGGATTTCTGCCGCAGACCGTGCACGCGTCCGGCGGCTTCAAATACCGCGGAAAGACCCCGTCGGACCGCGAAATAATCATCTCCGAGGCGGAATCGCTCGAAAATGCTGGGTGCTGCGCCATCGTGCTCGAATGCGTCGCGCATGGCGTCGCGGCGGAGATTACCAAGCGTATCGACGCGCCGACCATCGGCATAGGAAGCGGCCCGGGCTGTGACGGCCAGATTCTTGTCATCAACGACCTTCTGGGAATGTATCCGCAGCCGCCGTCGTTCGTATCGCCGTACAGCGACTTGCTTGAAAGGGGAACGGAAGCGCTTACCGCCTGGTCGCAGGACGTGCGCCGCGGAAACTATCCAAGGCGGGGAGAAGAGTTTGCCGATACGCCCGCGGTAAAAGAGGAAGCCTGATGGACATTTTCACCGATCCGCAGGAGCTGACGGGATTCGTTTGGCGGATTAAGCGCAATTACCATCTGAAGCTCTGGGAGGAGACCAGAGCCAAGCCCGGATATATTCCATTGGTTGGATTCGTGCCGACGATGGGAGCGCTGCACGAAGGACACATGTCGCTGGTCCGAAAATCCGTGGAGGAAAATCACTTCACGGTCGTAAGCATTTTCGTGAATCCGCTTCAATTCGGCCCATCCGAAGATTTGGGGAAATATCCGCGGCCGTTTGAAAAGGACAAGGCGATGCTTGAGGAAGCCGGGGTTGACGCGCTGCTTGCTCCGGACGCGGCCAAGTTCTATCCGGACGGATTTCAAACGCGGGTGGCTGTCGCCGAGGTGACGAAAGGCTACTGTGGAGAACGCCGGCCCGGTCATTTCGACGGCGTCACAACGGTGGTAGCGAAGTTGTTTGGAATCGTTATGCCCGATCGGGCGTATTTCGGCGAAAAAGATTACCAACAGCTTCAGGCTGTCAAAAGGATGGTTCAGGATTTGAGCTTTCCGCTCCAAATTGTGGCCATGCCTACAGTCCGCGAAACAGACGGCCTGGCCTGTTCGTCGCGAAACAGGTACTTGTCGGACGTGGAACGAAATGCCGCGCCCGGTCTTTTTGCCTCGCTTGTAAAGCTAAAGAAGGAATTTCTGAACGGGATCGCCGATGCACACAGGCTGGTGCAAATCGGAATGTCCGAAATGATGCGGCTGATGGGCTTTGTGGATGGATTCGGTATCGAGTATTTGGAAATAGCGGATCCGGAAACCCTTAAACGCCGCGAAATGGATGCGGAGCCGGGAGACGTGGCGCTGGCTGCGGTTCATTTCGGCTCGACCAGGCTGATTGACAACATACGGCTGTCCGAATCGGAGACGGCCTCTTGAGGTGGTTTCGATGCTTTTGTCGGTACTAAAATCCAAAATTCATCTTTGCACCCTGACGGGCGCCGACATCGAATATGAAGGCTCAATCGGGATTTCAAGAGAGCTTCTTGACGCAGCGGAAATACTGCCCTACGAGGAAGTGCTCGTCGCCAACGTAAGGGACGGCGCCAGGCTGACGACTTACGCAATCCCGCTGGACGAGCCTGGACAAATAGTGCTGAACGGAGCGGCAGCGCATTACGGAAAGCCGGGTGATAAGTTGATAATAATGACCTTCGCAAAGGCGGAGCCGGAAGAAGCGCGCAAGATCGTCCCCAAAGTGATTAAGCCGGGCCCGGACAATCGGGTCCGGTCGGACCGCAATTGAATATTGCCGAAATTTTGCAATATTCGTGTTGGATTTGCCATCGCCCCTGCGGGCAAATTCCGATATAGCATTCGCGCTCCGCGATGGTATATAATGACATCTCCCGTAATTCCGGAGCACAAATGGACGCTAGAACAGGCAGCATGGACAGCATTCTTCAGTCCGTCAAGGACATACCGCCCCTTCCGGCAATAATCCCGCGCGTGATGTCCGTGCTGAACGACCCCAATTCCAGCGTCAGCGACCTTTCGGAGGTTCTAGGCAGCGACCAGGCAATCGCCTCCAAGCTCCTGCGCTTGTCCAACAGCGCTTTTTACGGATTTCCAAAGCACATCGGGACAATCCAGGATGCCGTCGTGCTTTTGGGATTCAAAACCATCAAAGGCCTGATTTACGCTCTCAGCCTTTACAACAATTTCGACAAGCATGTCGCCGGCTACGAAATGCACAAAGGCGAGCTTTGGCGCCATTCGCTCGCCGTCGCCTTTCTTTCGCGCGACATAAGCACCCGAACGAAAACCGGCAATCCGGAACAGGCGTTCGTCGCCGGTCTGCTGCACGACATAGGCAAAACAATACTCGGCGAGTACGTCGAGCAAAACGTGGAAGAAATCAAACGGCTGGTGGAAAAGGAAAATTACACGTTCCCCGAAGCGGAAGAGAAAGTACTCGGCTTCAGCCACACCGAGCTTGGAGCCCGCGTCTGCGAAAAATGGAATCTTCCGGACGAGCTTCTCTCCGCGGTGCGCCACCACCACAATCCGGCGGAAGGAAAAGACGGCGGCCCGTTGGTTCCCGTGGTTCACATTGCCGATGCAGTATGCCTGATGATGGGAATCGGGCTGGGGCTGGATGGATTTTCGTATCACGTCGATGTTCAGGCACTGGCGGCTCTGGGTAAAGATTGGAGCTTTATTGACGATATCTTACGCGGGGCGCAGGCGAAATTGTTGGACATAAACAAGTTTCTGCCCGAATAACGCCCGCGAACCCGGAGTTTGAAATGGATATCGCCGGCAAGGATCTTACGCTCGCTGTCATCAGGAAGAGCCTCGACCTCCTCAACGCGCGCCAGGAGGCGATCGCGGGCAATCTGGCCAATGTCAACACCCCCGGCTACGTGCGCCGCGACGTGGATTTCGCAGGCGAAATCGCCCGCGCTCTCGGCGACTCCTCCGTGACCTCCAAAGACCAGCTTCTCGGCAGCATCAAAGCGATAGAGCCTGAAATCATCGAACAGCGCGGCATCGCTTTTCGTTATGACGGCGGCGGCGTGGATGTGGACAGGGAAATGGCCGAAGAAGCCCGCACGCACCTTCTTTACAATGCGTTTATTGGGCTGGCGGAAAAGCGCGGCAGGATGTACCGGGCCGTGATAATGGATGGGAGGGTATAAGCAATGAGCTTTCTATCAGCCCTAAACTCTTCCGCAAGCGGTCTTTCGGCGCACAGGGTCTGGATGGATCTTATCTCCGGCAACATCGCCAATGCAAACACGACGCGTACGGCTTCAGGCGGCCCATATACAAGAAAACTGGCTGTATTCGCAGATTTGACCGACGCCGAGGGAAATGTTCTTGGTGTAAAGGTATCAAGGCTTGCAGAAGATGCCGCGCCGCCAAGACTGGTTTACGAACCCGGGCACCCGGACGCGAACCCGGAAGGCTACGTTGCCTATCCGAACGTGGACATTATGCTTGAAATGGTTGACCTCATCGCGGCCAGCCGCGCCTACGAAGCGAACATCACCGCGATGGAGGCGGCCAAGGATATGGCCATGCAGACCATCGGACTTCTTCGCGCCTAGCTTCGAAGTATAGCTTCGCCGCTTGATGTGAGATAATGGTTGCGATGACCGAAATCAAACCAATCGAAGCGGTTTTCCGGCCGATTTCCCGGATCGGGGAATCGCCCGCCGGCGGCGCAGGCGCGGCGGATGCATTTCAAAATATCCTCGTCGAGCAAATCGAAAAGCTGTCCGAGCTGCATTCCAATGCGGACAATCTGGTCCGCTCTTTCGCCTCCGGGGCGGATGTTGATTTGCACGAAGTAGTGCTGGCGGTCAACAAGGCGGATCTTGCATTGATGTTCGCCATTCAGCTAAGGAACAAAGTTATCGAGGCTTATCAGGAAGTCACCCGCATGCCGGTATAGCGAACGGCGCGATTCCGGTGCATCATCCAAGCATTTTCCAGTCCAGTTTAGTGTCCGGTTCGATGTCTTGCAGCGCCCTTTTCCCGATAAGCAGCGCAGCATCCGCCGGGGAAATACCGTCACCAGGCCGCTTGTAAGCCAAATGATCGGCTGTCAGCGATTCCCCCTTGGAAATCCTGATAGCGGAATATACGCTTCTTCGGGCGATCGCCACCATCTCGTCCTCTCCTTGCGCGATTCCCTTTTCACCGGAGCCGAGCGATTCGCTGATCGCGTGTATTCCCGCAACCAGATCGGCCAGCTCTTTTGGATCGCAGCTTCCGGGAATATCGGGGCCGTCCATACTTTTGTCCAAGGCGAAGTGCTTCTCGATAACAGCCGCCCCCAAAGCGACGGCTGCGTAGCATGCCCAATTGCCCACCGTATGATCGCTGAACCCGACTGGAGTCCCTAGCGCAGCTTTCATCGTTGAAATCGCATTGAGGTTCGCAGCCGAGTACGGCGTGGGATAAAGCGTCGTGCAGTGAAGCATCGTTACTTCCGGCGAGCCCGACGACAGAGCCGCGTCCCTTGCGGCAATTACTTCTTCGATGTTTCCCATCCCGGTCGAGATAAACATCGGTTTTCCGAATTTCGCGATGTGCTCGATCAACGGCAGGTTGGTCAAATCGCACGAAGCGACTTTGAATGCGGGCACACCCAAGTTGTCAAGCAAATTTGCCGATTCGAAATCGAACGGGGTGGACAGAAAATCGATACCGGCGTCGGCGCAAGCCCGGGCCAGGCGGGCGTGGTCTTCATGGTTTAGCTCGAAACGCCTGAAGAAATCGTATTGACCGCGCGCGTCCCTTTTGCTGGCCAGTCCATCCGCCTTGAAACTTTGAAACTTGATTGCGTCCGCGCCCGCAGCGGCGGCTATTTCGATCATTTCCGCCGCGACATCCACGCTGCCGCAATGGTTGATTCCAGCTTCGGCTATAACGTATACGCGGCCCAGAAGCCTCTCCTCCCCGGCTAGACCACCTTTTCGGCAACGAACTGCGATGGAACTTGGACTACATCCTTGTTCAAGTTTTTCAACCCCGGATTCCGGCGAAAATAGTCAATTACATCTTCCAACCGGATGATGTCGCCTTCCGAGTAAAGTTCTTCGTAAATGGTCGAAAGCAAGTGGTAATCTTCTTCGGTATCCAGTGTGAGCCTAAGCTCCGGATTGCGAAGCGCCGCTGGAACGGCGATGTCGGCCATATGGAATCCGTGATATCCGCGTTTGTCGTGCAGATAAAACGTCACGTGCTCGCGGTAGATCGCGTCCCTGGAAACGTAGTCCAGCTTTTCCAGCGTTTTTCTTGTGAACGTTTCGACCATGGTTCCAAGCGGAAGATCGCTTTGGAAAACATAGTCGCATTCCGGATGGTTTTCGAGATATTCCACCTGCTCGTCTATGCCGTCGGGATGAACAAGCGGATTGTCCGCCGTCGCCCTGACAACAATGTCCGCTTCAGTTTCGAAGGCCGCGACGATGTATCTTTGCAGAACGTCGTACTCGCTGCCTCTGATTACCTTAACGCCGTATTCATCGCAAAATTCCACAAGTTTGTCGTCCGCCGGATTGACCGTGGTTGCAACGCAAACCTGATCCACCGTCCGCGCGCACTTGAGCCTTTCCAGGATATGCCAGAGAACGGGCCTGCCCGATAACGGGAGAAGGACCTTTCCCGGAAGCCGACTGGAACCTAGACGCGCCTGCAGGACGATGACCTTGTGCATAAGCTGTGCTCCTTGGAGAAGAAGTAAACGAGGTATGCAGGATTGAAATCCGCATGCATCCAGATTATAACATAATCCGCCGGAATAGCAAGATTCAAGAGGTCCGAGCCGATTTCACTAACGGTCACTTCAAAAGCATTCAGTCCTCCTGTTAGTGTATAATGAGTGTTCCGATTACGGGTGAAACATGCCTACCAAAAGTTCAGATCTGTTTCTCAACGATTTCTTGGCGATGATGGTTGAACTCAACGCGAGCGACCTTCACATCAAGTCCGGTGCTCCGATCGTCTTCAGAATAGACGGCAGGATCGTCAAATCCCCTTACATCGTCGAGAATGAAAAACAGGCGCGCGAACTTATCTATTCTTCGCTTAAAGAAACGCAAATAGCGAAGTTGGAACAGGAGCTGGAGCTTGACTACGCGTACGAACTGCGGGGAGTCTGCAGGTTCCGTGCAAACGCGTTTTTCCAGAACGGTTCCGTTTCGGCAAGCTTCCGCACGATCAAATTGCGCATACCGACGATTGAGGAACTGAATCTTCCCACCATTTGCAAGGAAATAGCAACGATTCCCAACGGACTGATATTGATATGCGGTCCGACCGGTTGCGGAAAATCCACAACGTTAGCAGCGATTATCGACTACATCAATCACACAAGGTCCAGCCGGATCATCACCATCGAAGATCCCATCGAATACGTCTACACCGACGACCTTTCGATGATCTGCCAAAGGGAAGTCGGCAAGGACACCAAACAGTTTTCG
The DNA here is from genome assembly GCA_039961635.1 of bacterium. Classification (NCBI taxonomy): domain Bacteria; species bacterium. The sequence continues at coordinate 4,227 of JABRWB010000015.1, read as the reverse complement.
ACCGCCCTCCGTGAAACCCTTAGGCAAGACCCGGATGTGATTCTTGTCGGAGAGATGCGCGATTTGGAAACCATTGCGCTCGCGCTGACGGCGGCCGAGACGGGGCACCTCGTCTTCGCGACCCTTCACACGCAAAGCGCCGCCAAGAACATAGACCGGATAATCGACGTGTTTCCCCCGGAGCAGCAGCAACAAATCAGACTTCAGGTGTCCCAAACCCTGCGCGCCGTCTTTTCGCAGACTCTCGTTCCGCGTTCCAGCGGCGCCGGCAGAGTCCCCGCAGTAGAAATCATGCTCGTAAATCACGCCATCGCCAATCTGGTCAGGGAGCAAAAGACGTTTCAGATCAAAACGGTCATTCAAACAAGCACGCGGCAGGGCATGCGGACGATGGATCAGGCGCTTGGCGAACTGGTCGCGAGAAGCGAGATCACCCTTGACGAGGCGGGAAGCCGTTGCGAAAATCTGGAGGAAGTAATGGAGGCAATCGCCAAATTCAAGCGCGGCGAAATGAGCCAGTCCAGGGCCGACTTCTCCAAACTGGCGCGGGAAGCCGAGACGGGAAACTCGTTGACGCGAGCTAGAAAGGGCTGATTCGAAGTGGTACAATCGCGCTTCCGTACCGAGACTTGAAATGAAAGTACTAATCACAGGCGTTTCCGGGTTCGCCGGGAGCCATCTTGCGGAGTATGTCCTCTCGCTCGGACACGAGGTCACGGGCACCATCCGCACCAGGAGCCCGCTTGAAAATCTGACCGCTGTTCAAGACAGGATCAAGCTTGCCACCTGCGAACTGACCGACCCGCACAGCGTCAGGCGCCTGTTCGCCGATTACTCGCCCGACTGCGTATTCCATTTGGCGGCCCAGAGCTTTGTCCAAGCAAGCTGGAACCACCCGGAGCAGACGATGATGAACAACATCGTCTCCCAGCTCAACCTGCTCGAAGCGATACGCGAGCGCGGATTCAATCCGATGTTCCTGGTAGCCGGCTCCAGCGAAGAATATGGCAAGGTGCGGCTCAACGACTTCCCCATAACGGAGGCCATCCCGCTCAAGCCGTTGTCGCCCTACGGAGTAAGCAAAGTCGCCCAGGATTTGCTCGGCTACCAGTACCACCAGAGCTATGGCCTAAATATCATCCGCACGCGGGCGTTCAATCACACCGGACCAAGACGCGGCGAGGTCTTCGTCACCAGCAATTTCGCCAAGCAGATCGTCGAAATAGAGCGCGGCGAGCGCGAAGCGGTGATTAAAGTGGGCAATCTGGACGCGGAACGCGACTTCACCGACGTGCGCGACGTGGTCAGGGCTTACTTCGCGATATTGCAGGACGGCAGGCCGGGCGACGTGTACAACATCGCATCTGGCAAGGCCAGAACGATTGCCTCGGTATTGGACATGCTGATTTCCATTTCCAAAGTGAAAGTTAAAATCGAGGTCGACAAGTCTCGGCTGCGTCCGTCGGATTTGCCCAAGCTTGAAGGCAGCTACGAGAAAGTGAAAAGCGCGGTAGGATGGCAGCCGACGATTTCATTCGAGCAGACGATGGCGGATTTGCTCGATTGGTGGCGCGCCAGGTTCAGGGCCGGATACAGGCCCTCCGAACAGCGGCACTAATCCTGAAGCCGCGCCTCGCAGCTTGCCCGCATATTTCAAACTCGTCCGAACGCGTACGGTTCGCTTCCGTCCTGTATAATCCGCCCGTTTTGGCAAGGAGACCCGATGGACAAGAAAAGCCTGGCATTTCTGAAGAAGCTTTGCGAGACCCCGTCGCCCGCAGGATTCGAGACGCGCGCGGTTGAGGCTTTCCTCGAATACCTCGAACCGTACGCCGACGAAACGACGACGGATTCCTACGGAAGCGGCATCGCCGTATTGAATCCAAAAGGCAAGCCGCGGGTTTATCTGGCGGGTCACGCGGACGAAATAGGATTTATCATCAACCACATTGACGACAACGGATTCGCAAGCTTCACCCAGCTCGGCGGCTGGGATTTGGCCGTGGTGGCGGGAAGGCGCGTCGGAATTTACACGCAGGACGGCCGCGTCGTCCCAGGCGTCATCGGCTCGACCGCGGTTCATCTGAAAGATGCGGACGAGCGCAAAAAGCTGCTCGATATGCACAAGCTTGCGATAGACATCGGCGCGAGGAACGCAGAAGAGGCGAAAAAGCACATCGCGGTCGGCGACGTCGCGGTGATGGATTATCCTTTCATCGAATTGATGAACGATAGAATAGTATCGAAAGCCCTCGATAACAAAATCGGACTATGGTGCGCGGCGGAGGTTCTGCGCACTTTCGCGGAAAGCAAGAAAAAATTCGATTGCTGCATCGTCGCAGGCGCGAACGTGATGGAGGAGATCGGCGGGCACGGGGCGAACATGCTCGCGCACTCGCAGCATCCCGACTGCGCGGTTGTCTACGACGTGACTCATTCGACGGACACTCCCGGACTCGAAAAGGCGAAGGTAGGCGACATACGCATCGGCGAGGGCCCGGTCATTTCGATGGGGAGCGCGAACAACCTTGCGATGGTGCGCAGATTCATCGCGGCGGCGGACAAGCTCAAAATGAAGTTCCAGACCGAAATCAACGCCGCGCGCACCGGCACCGACGCGGACAGCGTCTTCCGGGTCCATGGCGGCATCCCGACGATCGTGATATCGCCGCCCCAGCGCTATATGCACACGCCCGTCGAAATGATCGCCAAGAAGGATCTGGACGACATCGTCGCGCTCACCGTGCAGTTCTGCCGCGACCTGAAGCCCGGCGAGAAAATCACGCCGACGCCCTGGCCGAAAAAACGCAAGTAGCGCCCTGACCTTCGCATTCTGCGTGCTAAACTTCCGCCGGTGAACAATCCCGACGGCTCGGAGCGGCTTACTGGCGGAATGCCCCGCCCCGAAGATGCGCCCCTGAGCGCGCTGCGCCCGCGCACGCTTGCGGAATACGTAGGCCAGGAGCAGCTGAAAAGCAACCTTTCGGTGATGATGCGCGCCGCCAAATCCCGCGGCGAACCTCTCGAACACGTGCTGTTTTCGGGGCCGCCGGGGCTTGGAAAAACGACCCTCGCGCACATAATCGCCGCCGAAATGGGCAGCGAAATCACCGCCACTTCCGGCCCCGCGCTTGAGCGCGCCGGCGACCTCGTTTCCATCCTGACGAACCTCGGCCGCGGCGACGTGCTTTTCATCGACGAAATCCACCGCATGAACCGCGTCGTCGAGGAAACTCTCTACCCCGCGATGGAGGACTTCGTCTGCGACATCGTGCTGGGCAAAGGCCCCGGCGCCAAGTCCATCCGCCTTCCCCTGGAGCGCTTCACCCTGGTCGGCGCGACCACGCGCAGCGGCCTCCTTACCGCCCCCCTCCGCGAGCGCTTCGGTGCGCTGCACCACCTAGAGCTTTATCCGCCGAATGAGCTTGTGCTCATCCTAAAGCGCAGCGCCGGAATCCTGAAAACCGAACTCGCGCCCGGCGCCGCCGAATCCATCGCCGCCCGCAGCCGCGGCACCCCCCGCGTCGCCAACCGACTGCTCAAGCGCGTCCGCGACTTCGCGCAGGTGGAGCAAAATCGCAGCATCGACGCGGCGTTCGTGGACTGGGCGCTGGGCGAGCTGGGCATCGACGCGCTGGGTCTGGAGCGCATGGACCGCCGCATCCTTTCCGCCGTCGCCGAGAAGTTCCAAGGCGGCCCAGTGGGGATGGAAACGCTGGTGGCGGTGCTGGGCGAGGAGTCGGACACCCTCACCGACGTGTACGAGCCGTACCTTCTGCAGCTCGGCTTCCTCGTGCGCACGCCGAGGGGCCGCATCGCCACGCGGGCGGCGTACGAATATCTGGGGCTGCCTTTCCCGGAGCACCTTGCCGGCGCGGGGGAGGAACAGCGCACGCCGGGGCTGTTCGAGTAGGGCGGGCAATGGCTCGCCCGCAAGTGAGTAGTGAGCAGTGGAAAAGGGAGCCGAGGCTTCAGCCTCGGAATTGTTAAGGCCGGCAGCCGCCCGTCAAAAGTACAAAGTGAACAGCACAAAGATGAAGACTTGTTGCGCTCGGACGCGGCCGCCGATACCACACCGCCATGGCGGCCCGCCGGATGGCCGCCGCAATACCCGCCGCATCCGCCGCGACTTTGTGCGCGGGTTCGCCCCGCCGAACCTATGCCGGACCTATGCCAAATTGCGCGACGCGGGGAAAGGGCGAGGGTGCAAGGAGATGGGGAGTGGGG
>JABRWB010000014.1 GCA_039961635.1 bacterium | reverse complement strand
CGTCCGCTCCCACGCGGTAAAACTCGCCGTCGATCACCTGCGAAGTGAAAAACCGGTAGCCATATACCTGGGACATGTATCCGAGCGCGATCGGCGTGACGTCTCCCACTCCTATTTCACCGGACGCGTCGCCGTCTATCCATTGCTCAAGCGGATCGTCGCCAAGCCCGTCGTTCGCATCCGCGAGATAATGCAGCGCGATCGGCGTGACGTCGGAAACTCCCACTTCGCCGGACAGATCGTAATCGCCCGTGTTGCGATAGCTCCACGAAAGCGTTTTGCTCGCGGGATCGTATGCGAGATCGGTTACTTTTCCCGCGTCCTCCGTTGGAAGTACCGATGCGGTGCGGTTCGCGGCGCCGAGTTCAATGAGTTTCTGCTGAAGTACAATCGAGAGATACGAAACAAGTTCGCGCTGAGGTTCATCCGAAGCGGTCTGGTAAAGCCTTGTACGATTGTCTGATTTCCCGCATCCCCCGACGGCGGCGATAAAAACGAAAGTGAGTACGAAGTTCCGTGCCGCGATCGCGAATCGCGATTTCAATGATTTGCCCGATTTCCCCTTGGCGGAAAGCGGACTGCTCCGCTTGCCGAACACAAGCACCAACTCCTAACGGGTCTCAAATGCCCCCGCACGTCATATTATAACATTTCAGTGGCCATTTGTCAACGAGTAGTGAAAAAATACCTACGCTCTTAAAGCCCCGCTCCTTTTTGAAAATGCTAAACTCGCCAAGTGAGCCGAATAGCTTTCAGTATTGTGTTGCTGATTTGGATTTCCGCCATGACTATCGCATCTGAAAACCGGCCCGCCACGGGAACGCCGGACGGATTCACCCTCGTCCTCGATCCAGGGCATTTCAACATCGACGCCGCGGGGAAGGTGACGCGCGACGGGACATCCGCGAAGTGGCGCGATCCGGCGACGGGGCAGACGCAGACGGTGCTTGAAGCCGAAGTGACGCTGGACGTGTCCGAGATGCTTCGAAAGGAGCTTGAGGGCGGCGGGGCGGCGGTGCACGCGACGCGGTGGCTGGATCCCACGCTTGGCGAAGAAGACCCGGCGAACCACAAATATTGGCGGATTGCGGGCAAAGGATACGACGCCGAGCGTGCGAACATCGGCCGGGCCGAGTTCGCGAACGAAAAGATACTGGGAGCGGATTGGCGCGAATTGGTAGCGGGGCAGGGCGGAGGCGGGAAGGAGCAGGAAGGCGGGGATGCAAACGGTAGGGGCGACGCGTCCGCCATCGGTGGAGGGGATGGCAACTCCGGCGGCAGGAATGCCCCCTCTACCATTGAATTGGCCAACGGCCTATTCCTCCGCATCCACTTCGACGGGAGCGAGAATGCTGGCGACCGCGGATTCAACGTATACTACAACGACCAGAGCGATTACGACAAGGACGGCAGAATCGCCGCGGAAAGCAAGCGCTGGGCGGAGAAAATCGCCGCGACGCTGGCGGACGGGGTGAGGAATCCGGACGGGAGCTGGCGGCGCCATCCGTGGCCGATCCCGCCGAACGGCCCGGACAACGGGGTGCGGCGGTTCGAGCGGCCGATATACGGGTTCAAACACGCCGCGGTTCCGTCCGTCCTTATCGAGGGCGGATTCTTTACCAATCCGAAGGATCTTGCTGTTATCATGGATCCGTCCTGCCGGCTGCTCCTGGCGAGGCTGCTTGCCGAAGCGATTATGGAGTAGCGCGGCGATTACCGGAGGTTCGAATGTTCGCCAAATCGCTTGTTTTCACTTTCGCCGCAATCGCGGCTGTTTTGCTTTTTGCGTGCCCGAATCCACCCGAGGGCGGCGACTCGGGCGGCGGTGTTTCGGGAGGCGGAAAAACGCCCGCGCAGCCGACGGTCGACACGTCCGCGGTGCCGCTTGCCGATTTCGTCCCGAACCAGAAGTACCTGCTGCCCGAAGGCGTGGAGTGGCTTCCGTTCGACGCGGCGCTTTTCGAAAAAGCGAAGACCGAGGACAAATTGATATTCGCGTTCAAGGGCGAAAATTTCGATCCGGCCACGAAAAACTGGGCAAAGTTGCTTTTCTCCGATCCCGAATTCGCGAAGGTGATATCCGAAAACTATCTGGCGACCTGGATTGACCGCGACCGGGAGCCGGGTGTTTTCGACCGCTATGTTGCATACAAGGGAATTGTGCCATCGGTATTTCTGTTGCATCCAACGGGGCCGCAGGTATTCACGCGGACGCCGGAAGACCAAGACAAGGTGATCGACTGGCTGAATCACCACAAGAAACAATGGAAAGAAGAAAGGGCGAAATACGACACCGTCGCGGAGTCCGCGCTGAATGAGTTCGCCAAGGTTATGGTCGGAGCAGGCGCAAATATGGCGGCGCGACGGGGCAAAGATTTCGACGCCGGATTTTACGACAAGGTGCTGGAAGCGGTAATCGCAACCTACAAGCCCGATGCAGGTGATTTCGACAGTACAACGCACACGCCGGAAGTGGAATATGTGGAGTTGTTAAACGATGCCGCGTACAGAGGACATACGGGCGCTAAGGAGCTGCTTGCCAAGTATTTCAACAGCCTTTTCGAGCGGTTGGAGGATCCGACCGAAGGCGGCTTTTACACTTACGCCGAGGGCAAGGACTGGCAGAACATAAATTACGGCAAACGGCTGGACATTAACGCGCGACTCGCATGCGAGCTGTCCAGGTATTACAACCTGACACAGGATGAGAAGTACGGCGACGCGGCCAAACGCACCCTTGAATTCATCGTCAATACACTTGGGTACGAAGCGAGCGGAAAGATTGTCGCGTTCTCCAATTCGCAAATTGCCGATGCAGAATATTTCAAGGGCGATGCGGAAGCGAGAAAGGGAATTGCGGTTCCCGACGTCGACCCGACGATTATTTCGGAGTACAACTGGAAAGCGGTCGAAGCTCTGGTCTGGGGGCATTTTGCCGTAGATGACGGGCAGGGCTGGCTTGACATCGCAACCAGCGTGGCCAACAACCTCGTCGCGAACATGAGGAAAGATGGTCTTTTCGCCAGATTCGCGGAAGATCCAATCCCGGAGCCGAGATATTTGAGCGATCAGGTGTGGGCGGGTCGCGGCTTGCTGACGATTTATCAGGCAACGGGCAAAAACGAGTACCTGGAAGCGGTGAAAGAGGTAATGGCCTCCGTGAAGGACAAATTCACTTTGCGCGACGCTGGATTGGTGGATGTTGCAGCGGGAAGCCCGGGTCTTTTGTCGATCGCGGCCTGGCCCGCCGACGAAATCTCGATCGCAGCAAGAAACGAGCTGCTTTTGAAGCATCTGACCAAAATCACCGGAAAAGAAGATTCGGGAGGCGAGCACGCCAAGCTGGCGCATGATTTCATATCCGTCTTTTCCGGTATGGAGATACCCAAGGCGGGCACCTCGCAGTCGTCCGCGATTCTAGCGATTGCCGCGAAGGAGGTGGCCACGGAGCCTCTGGATTTCCACCTGTTGTTCGCAAACGCGCCTGCGGGTGAAGCAAATGCGGCGGTCAAGGAGGTTTTCGCGTCACTCTTCCCGTACAGGTCCATCGAGATATTGAACGCCGGCGAGGACGATGCCCGGATCGCAGAACTTGGATATACGACCACAGTGCCGGTAGGCGTTTTCCTTTGCCAGGGGCCGCAATGCGTTCCGGTGAATCCCGGCGAAACCGCATCGAAGGTTGCCGTAATCAAGCGAAGGCTGGTGGCAGAGGGCGCTGCGTATGCCGAAACGACTGAAGCAAAGCCGGAAACGGCTTAAGCGCGGCAATTGACCGCTATCGTGAACTGCCGGACGGCTTGCGTTCCCTGGAGCCGCGCGCGGGCTTATTTACAGGCTCTTCCGGCTTGGGCTTCTGGGCGGGCTTCCATTCTACTTTCGCCGCGTCGGGATTGGTCTCGAACTCGGCCTTAATATGCTCCGCCACTTTTTTCCATTCCACGTGCAGTCCTTCCAGCACGGCAGGGTGATCGAGGATCAGCGCAGCGTCGCTTGAAGCGCCCTCCAGGTCGCGAGTCTTTGCAAGGCATGACATGCGTTGGAATCGAGCACGCAAATTGTTCGGATGGATGTCAAGGTATAGCGAAAGAACGTCAGCTGCGCGCTGAAAATTGCGTCTGGCGATCAGTATATCAGCGTAGCGCGGCAAAAAATGCAGCGCGAGATCCGGCCGGCCGATCAACTGCGAAAAGTAAACATCAGCTTCTTCGTAATTTCCAGCGTATTCGTTTATCAGCCCCGATGTCCACTTATTCCTAATCGCTTCAGCAGCGTCCTCGTTTGACGAACGGGAGCCGAGAATGCCGACCGCTTTTTTCATCCAATCCTTCGCTTCGTTGGTAGACGGGTCGGGATAAGACAAAAAGCGCGCCGCATACAACCTGCCGAGCGCGGAATTCCTGCGCGCCAAATCGCGGGTGGGAAGCCTGAATCGCTTTACTTCCTGACTCAATAACGATTCCACATCGGAGTAAACTTGGGTACGAGACGTAACCGCCAAGGCGCCGGCCTCAAGCGCCCGAAGCTTGGCCTGCGCGAATAGGAACGGCGCTTCTGAATCTGACTTTGGATCTTTTGAAATTGTGTCGAGTTTTACTTGGAATTCATTAAGCAAATCTTTGAGTGGTTTGCCGAACGCTTGTTCAAACGCGTCGCCTTTTGTGGAACCGATGCCAAGCAGCGAGGCAAACCCTTTCCATTCGTAGGTATCAAGCAAGTATCTATAAAATCCCTTGATGAGTATTTTTGAAGCGGCATCCGTGTTTGCGAACAAGGATTCGCCGCGCTCTGGAAGCGAAATGAAATAGGGCGAAAGCCTCTGGTCGTCCAAAACGACGCGCGCGGCGGGGATTGCAAGAAGTGCATCCTGTTGCCATTCGGAATCGGTCTGTTGGAAAAAATCTTCGTACGGATGCGCGTTGTAAAAATCCAGATAACCGCCAACGAAATCTGAAAGGGAGGCAAAAAACCCCGGAACTCTATCTTCAAGCGTATCGTTCGATACAAGCCGCAAAAGCGGCCTAACAGCGGAGCGGCCCTCCGGCGCGAAAAGCCGCGAGCCGTCAATCCATCCTCCGTTTATTTGATGCATTGACAGCACTTCATCAAGTTCATCCCCGAATATCAATATTTCCCCGGGCAGTGTTGCGTTTTCGGCATCGAAAATGTCTTTGATAGTTTCAAAATCAGACTTCAGCGCCTTGAAAAACTCTTCTGGATTTTGAGCCGTACTGCTGCCGGGGTGAAACTTGAGTGTAGTATCTCCGGATTTCCATTCCGCGGTCAGGTAAGCCGCAATATCGTCGGAAGTGAAATCTTCTATGCCGGGCTGGCGGGTACCGATGAAGGAGCCTCGCCTTGAGGATGGCCAGTCACCGCTTTGGACAAGCGCCGCGACAAAAATGGCCTCGACCGCGAAAAAAACGAAAAGCGCTGTCCACCAAAGGCGTCCCGACGCGCTCGCATCACGCGAATCGCCGCTCGGCTTCGGCGTCTGCCGATCATTGGGCTCGAATTCCATATAGCTTTGCACTTCCTTCTTGAAAACGAGCAAGGATAATACCTTATTTAAAGGAAGCGCGGAATCCCAAAATTACGCAGTTTTTGTGGAAGTTTAGCGTCGGCCAAGCCGTACAACCTGGACAGCTTGGCTTCCGCGCGGCGTGTCCTTCAGTGAAAACTCGACTTCCTCGCCTTCTGTAAGCTCGCGATAACCGTTGCCGACTATCTCTGTAAAGTGCACGAAAACATCCTGGTTTCCGGGATGCTCGATAAACCCGAACCCCTTTGTCGCGTTGAACCACTTTACGCGTCCGATGTAGCGCTGCGTCATTCCTAATGCTCCTTACAAGCCATATCGCCGGTTGAGTCCTTGCCCGTTCTTTTTGAATTCGAGCGGGCGATTCTCCGCCGGATTCGGAAACATTAATAATACGCAATGCGCAGATTGTCAATCGTATCAGCGTTTATGGATATCGTTCCACAAGGACACGAAGTCTGCCGGATCTTGCATTTCCGATGTTCACAATTTTTATCTTTCCGCAATCTCTAAGACTAACGGTATTACCCGCCGTAAAGCCTTTTGAGGGCTTGGCAATCAAGGATAAATCCATTGAGACGTATCCGTGTTGGATTGCCAGTTTTGCATCTTCCCTGTTGAGCCGGAACGCGGCCGCAATCAATGCGTCAAGCCTGTTGCCTGCAACGGATATAGTTTCCAATTCAGGTCTGTATTCCGATAAACAGCAGGTTGTCCCGAGCACGCATTTCAGCTTCCCTTCGAAGTTCGCAGCGATGGATTGAAGAATATCCGATGATGACTGAATCGTTGTGAATAGCGCGGCCGAATCTCCCGCCAACATCAAGTCCCCTGCAAGTCTCGGGTCAAAACCAGCAAGAAGAGCCGTTATATCCTTGCGCAGCTTTTTCATTTGTATGGGCCCTTCCAACGGATCCAGAAGCAGCGGCACGATGGGGAATTGTCCGAAATCAACCGCAATTCCGGAGTTTGCAGGAAGCGCAGCCATACGCTTTTCGGCTTCCGGATATCCGCCGAAAAAAAATATGCGGGAATCCGCGGCGCGCGCATGATTTGCAAGTTCTGTCCATTCGACGCGACTCAAAAAGCCAGAGAACGCGATACGGCCCGAAGCTCGCGCCTCGTTTTGCAACGCTGCAAGCAATTCTCGGATTTCGGGCACGTGCATTCGGCTGGCCGATTCAAGGGAGCAAAGGATCAGATCATAGCTTTTCGCCTGCAAATATACAGGCCACTCCATTGCCAGGCAGCGACAAGTTGCCTACAACGCTATTTACGCACTCAACTATTGTTTCGGCGGTTTTCAAGTCTTTGACGAAGGCTATTGCAGCGATCGAGCGATCCCTTCTCTCGATCAGAAATTCGAAAAGCGAAGGCATCAAGCCCTTAACCGACGTCGTAAAATTGCCTATGGATCGGCGTCCTATGCCGGTGGCAGGGCAGTAATGCAGGCTTGCTGCGAATCGCGCGATTTCAGGGGCAACATTGACCCATTGCTCGGAGCTACTCAAAACGATGAATACAACGTAAGTCAACGGTTTGTTCAAAACGCCAACTTATTCATCACCGAATGTTGACGCTAGTTCCACCAAGGTTCTGACCGCGACGCCGGTTCCGCCTGCTTGCAAAAACTGCCGCTTCGGCGTCTCCACCATAAACGTCGGTGCGATGTCCAGATGACACCATTTGCGCCCTTTCTCCACGAACTCCGAAAGGAAAACGCCCGCCGTAATGGCTCCGCCGTACCTACCTCCGGCATTCTTGAAATCGCAGTATTCGCTCTTTAGAAGCTCCTTGTACCAAGCCGGAAGCGGCAATTCCCAAACTAGTTCTCCCGAACGGCCGGCTGCGGCCTTGACCGCGGCGGTGAATGAATCATCATTCCCAATCAAACCGGTGTAATCGTTGCCAAGCGCCACAACGCAGGCTCCGGTAAGCGTGGCGATGTCGACGATATGTGTCGCTCCGAGCTCGCCCGCGTGTATCAGACCGTCGGCAAGGACCATCCGCCCTTCCGCATCGGTCGAGATAATCTCCACGCACTTGCCGTTCTTGTACTTGACGATATCGCTTGGCCGATACGCTCTGCCGCCGGGCATATTTTCGGCACAACAGACAAGAAAGCTGATCGGCCCGGCTTGGCCAAGCTTGGCCAGCGCGCGAAACGCTCCAATTACGGCCGCGGCTCCGGCCATGTCGCCCTTCATCGACCACATGCCGTCCCATGGTTTAATTGAAATGCCGCCGGTATCGAATGTCAATCCCTTACCAACAAATGCCAATTTTTTAGCGCCGTCGCCCTTGCGGTTGCCGCCGCCCATTTCGGCGACCGCCATTCTTGGGGGGGTGGCGCTGCCTTTGCCGACCGCGATATGGCCCGCCCAACCTTCCGACGCAAGGCTCTTTTCGTCATAAACTTTGCACTTCACGCCTATTTCCTTGGCTTCTTCGTAAAGCTTTTCGGCAAGGTAAATGGGATTCACCACATTCGGCGGTTGGTTGACAAGTTCCCTTGCGAGAGCAACACCCTCGGAGATGGCGATGATGCGGGAAAGCTCGGACTTTCGGGCGGCGAGTTTCTTGCCGTCGACAGCGAGAGATATGTGCAGCTTTTCGAAAAACCTGGAAGGCGTTTCACGGTAATTCTGAAATTCGTATCCCGCGGTAAGAAGGCCATCGGCATAATCTCTAAATTCCTCGCTTTCCGGAGAAGACGCCAAGTCAATGCAAATCCGCCGCGCCCCGCGCTCTTTTGCCAACTTGGCGATATCGCCGCAGATGCATCCTGCTTTCATCGGGGATGGAAACATCTGGTATTTTTCAGGTCTTGCAATAACCAGAAGTTTGTGCGGCGACCCGGTCGGCGCGGGCCAAACAAACAAGCTCTGATTCGGCTTGCGCCCCGCGGCCTTGAGTGCGTCCGCTGCGGCCCTGCCCAATGCGTCATTGCGCTTGGCGCCTTCGAAGAGAACCAAAAAATCGCAAGCCTCGCGTACGGCCTCGCTGGATTTGACGGTGAGTTTCACGGTGATACCTCCGAAGCCCGAATTATACTGCATGGCTGCAGTCGGCGGCCCGGAATGGACGATTCAATCGGGCTTGCGGGGAACCAGATTTTTCGATGGAAAACCAATTCACCGGAAAATAAGCAGGGACGCCCTAAATCATGGTATCAATTATCGTGTCCTCCTTGGCGGACAAAACCACATTTTTATTGGGGGCTTTTATGCGCGGCCTTGTATTTTTGTTTTCGATGTTGAGTTTGGCGATGTTGTTGGTCGGCTGTTCCAAGGCCGACAATTCCACATCCGGCTTGCAGCCCTTTTCAGCCCATTCCGGCGATTCCGGCATAATTTCGGATCTTGAAGCTTCTATCAGAGAGCTACAAGCGCCACAAGGAGTTGACGGCATACTTTTCGAAACCCTCAAGGACGAACTGGCAAGGCAGCTTAAGGCGCGCGGAACCGGCAAATTCGTGTCAGCGGCGCCTGTCGGCCCCACGAATACGGTAAACGATTTGGCGATCGTGGACAACGGAGACGGAACCTTCAACCTGACCTGGAGCTACAGGAATACCGGAGACTACGACCAAAACGGCGAAGTTGGGGTTGCGGACATCACGCCGATCGCTCTTCATTTCGGGCACGTTGAGACGATAAGCTGGAACGACTCGCAGGATCCCGTTATCGACGGCGACGGAAATGGCGAAATCGGCGTCAGTGACATCACTCCGATCGCAATCAACTTTTTGGTGGAATGTTTCGACTACGCGATTCAAACAAGCTCGTCGCCCGGCGGACCTTTTACCACAATCGGAAGCGTTTTCAGGAGTTCGGCTTCTGGCGCAGGCAGGCTGATTTTTAACGTCACGCTGCCGGAGGGCGCACTTTCATACATTAGGGTTGTTCCGCGTGATTCGTCCGGCGCGTCGGGCGCGCCCAGCGTCGTCATTTCGACGGCGCCGGAGCCTCCAACGGTGCTCGGGGTATCGCCGCTTGAAGGTGACGCAAACGAGGTTGTTGTTTTCAGCGCGTCCGTGGCGGGAACCCCGCCATTCACCTATTCCTGGAATTTCGGCGGCGGCGCGATTCCGAATACCAGTACGGCTTCAAGCCCCGCGGCAACGCTTGGCGATCCCGGCACGTACAGTGCTTCTGTAACTGTTACGAACGACATAGGCAGCGATACATTCGATTTCAACTTGACTGTAAATGCGGGCGGAGTAAGTCCCGAAATCACTTTCGTGACTCCAACGGAAGGGCTTATCGGCTCCCAAATCACGATTACCGCTACGGTCACAGGCGACCCGCCGTTAACTTACGCCTGGGATTTCGGGGGCGGCGCTACGCCCAATACATCCGCCGACGCTTCGCCGACGATTACACTTTCAGAAACGCCGGGCGAATTTGCCGCCAGCTTGTTGGTGACAAACCCGTTCGGTTCGGATCAGCTTGATTTTAATCTGCACGTGACCGACGAAGATACCGTTCCGCCGACCTGGGATTCTACGATAGGCATCACTGGATTCGAAACGATTCCAAATACGAACAAGCTTCGCGTAACCTGGGGTAGGGCGACCGACAACAGCCCCGATGACGTAAATTACGTCATTTACTTCAACAAGACTGCCGACTGGAACATAGCCGACTTGCAGAATATGCCGCAGGAAGGAATATGGTGGATCACCTTGGCCGATCCTCCTCCGTACGAGTACGAGCTAATCGGACTTGAGCCGGGCGTTTCATATACCGCGCTCGTACGGGCGCAGGACAGAGCCATTCCGGTGCGCAACGAGGACACGAACGAGATAACGATGGTGGCGACTGTCAGCGCGACGGGATTGCTGATCGCGGACATGGTTCCCAATCCCCTCGAACCGACCAAAGGACAAGTGGTGACCATTACAACTTCCGTGTCAAACGGAAACGGTACGTATACTGCGGAATGGACGGACGATAACGAATCGGCGGGCTTTTTCCTTTCGCCGACCGTCAACGGTAGCAATATTTCCGTGCAGTGGGGGTCCGCCTTGGACGACTCGTGGTACGACATTTACGTGACCGTGACCGACGGCCTAGGGCGGTCGGGAACAAAGCGCTACGACGGGCTTTATGTAGCCCCCGGGGGCAGCGCGCTTTCGTTCGCGGATGACATTTACACGCCTTTTATAGGAACCAGGTGCGGTCCTTGCCACGTGGGTGGATCATCAGGCGGACTTAATATGGGCTCTTCTTCGATTGCCTACTCTAATTTGGTGGGCAAGAATTCAAACGGCTCTTCTTTCAAACGCGTTGAGCCGTTCGACCCGGAACGGAGCTACCTGATTCTCAAGCTTCTCGGCAGGAATATTTCCGGCCAGAGGATGCCGGAGGGCGGGCCGTTTTTCAGCGACGAGGATATGAATACTGTTTCGCAGTGGATTTTCGGCGGCGCGCTGCCGTAAGCTGAAGCGGAAAGTGCTCAAGTGGCGGCGGGCTTTGATCCGCCGCCATTTTTTCAGCAGACACCGGCGGCTATTTGGCGGACGTACTCAACCATGGATGGATACGGATCGTTGTCCGGAGAATAGCCGAGCAATGCGCGGGCAGCCGCGATGTCCGCAACCGTGTGATCCTGATAGAAGGAGTAAGGATTGTCGATCCATTCGACGGTGATCTCCTTTCCAAGTCCTTCCTTGACGGCTTCGAGTATACGGTTAAAGGTTGTGCCCATTCCAAGTCCGACGTTGAAAATGCCGAAACCATCGAAATTCATCGCTTTCAAATTGGCCTGAACGATGTTGCGTACGTGCAGGTGGTCGCGGTACTGTTCACCGTACTTAAAAAGCTTTACTTTGCCGGATTCAATGGCCTGCTTCGTCATCTGAAAAACCATCGAGGCAAAGTCGCCCTTGTATCGTTCGCCGGGGCCGAAAACGTTGAAATAGCGCAGACCAATGACCTCTATCTCGCCGCCTTCTTCTTCTGCGATCGAAGCAACGTACTGGTCGAACTTGAGCTTTGAGTATCCGTAAATGTTAAGCGGATCTGTCGGTCCATCTTCCCGATAAGGTGCAGGAAGATTACCGTAAACCGCCGCGCTGGACGCATATATCAGCTTCGTGCCTGAATTTATACACGCGTGAAGAATCTGCCTGCTTGCTTCCAGATTCACGTCCAGCACCAGTTGCTGGTCGCTCACGCGCGTATCTGTGATCGCGGCCTGATGAAAAACGACGTCAAAATCGCCCGCAATTTCCTCCCAGGGCACTTGCCGGATGTCGTGTGACATCAAATCGCCCCGGAATCCCTTCAAGTTTCGGAAGTCGCCGTACCTGAAATCATCTACTACGACAACATCGTGCCCAAGATGCTCCAATTCCATGGCAAGGTTGCTGCCTATAAATCCCGCGCCGCCGGTGACAATAACTGAAAGCGAGTCGCTTTTTGGTCGCGTTTCTGCATGCACGGGGCGATGGCTGTCTTTGCTTTTTTTCCTTTGTCCGCTCCGCCTGGTAGCCATCGCCTAGCCCTCTCCAGATTCGGCGGCGACGGATTCGGTTTCTTCTTTTTTCAACTTCGCGGCAGGTGTTTTCTTGGGGGCTTCCTTCTTGGTCTGTTTGAAAATCGCCTCGATAATTGCTTGCTTGATGCGGTAACCGTAAGCCAGCACGTCTTCCTTTCTTTCGTATAAAGTTCCGACTTGCTCAAACAACGGCTGCCAATATGAAGCGACCGCCTCGACATCCGCGGGAACACGAAGTTCGAACTGAAAGAATGTGTTTCGTTCGTCATCTAGCAATTCATACTTGGCTATGAACAAATTGCTGGCGCCGTCCGGAGAAACTGACAAAATGCGATAATGGACGCGTTCTTCGCGGTCCATTTCAAGAGAAACCGGTTTCTTGTATACGTCCCTCATGATCGCTCCGTCGCAACGGCAAAGCCGGCGGAATTGAATGGAATGCGCCCATGGCAGGCGGAGCGGATTATAGCATCGGGGCTGTGCGAGGCGGCCGGCCGCCGCCTTTTGTGAAATCGCCGGTGTTATAATCGCGCCGTGGAATCATCATCTTCATCGCACATTCCCGACGTGCTGGATGTCGCGCGCCGGGCGCTTGAAATAGAGGGTAACGCCGTCCTTGCATTGCGCGAGCACATCGGAGAGTCGTTTATCCGGACGATTAATGCTGTTTTGGCATCGCGCGGCCGGGTTGTGATGACCGGAATGGGCAAAAGCGGCCACATAGCGGGCAAAATCGCGGCCAGCCTTTCCTCGACCGGCACGCCGTCCGTATTCCTGCATCCCGCCGAAGGATTTCATGGCGACCTGGGGATTATCACCAAGGATGACATCGTTATCGCGATTTCAAACAGCGGCGAGACGGCCGAGCTTTTGGATCTCCTTCCAAGCATAAAAAAGATTGGAGCAACGGTGGTGTGCATCACCGGCAACCGCAAAAGCAGACTGGCTGCAACCTGCGACATTGTGCTGTTTACTGGTGAGATTCAGGAGGCGGATTCCAACAATCTCGTTCCAACCACTTCGACAACCGTGGCGCTCGCGTTGGGCGACGCGCTGACCGTAGCTCTAATGGTCAAGAGGGACTTCCGGCCGGAGCACTTTGCGGTACTCCATCCGAAGGGGATGCTTGCGAAACGGCTGACACTTAAAGTCTCGGACCTGCTTCGAGGCGAAGAGACAAATCCAGTTCTTGGCGAAGATGCCGGATTCGATGAAGCCTTGAAGACGATTACAAAGCACGTTCTTGGCGGGGTAAGCATTGTCGGCTCCGACGGGAGGTTGACAGGCATTATTACCGACGGGGACGTGCGCCGGATTATAGAGCGCTGGGAAGGCAGTTTCACCGAGCTGCGCTCAAAGCGTGTCGGCGATCTTATGACGAAGAATCCAAAGCGAATAGAAGATTGCGCATTGGCTCACGCGGCGCTTGAAAAAATGGAAAACAACAAGCCGCGTCCGATCTTCGTACTACCCGTAGTGGATTCACAGGACAGGCCGGTTGGCTTGCTGCACCTTCACGCGTTGGTTCAGGCGGGCTTCAAGGCATCAAACGGCGACCGATAACGGTTAGACTTTAGTTTATCTTTCCATTGGCGGGCGGATCCCGCCGAGTACGCTCATCATGTTGTCGATGCGAAGCGGCCATGGCGAGTAAAACGCCATCGCATAAGTCGCCCCGGCGAACCGTCCCCATGTGCGAACGCGGCTTTCGAAGAAATCGCGTATCTGCCAGTTCTGCTCCGGGTCTCCGAACTGGCTCTTGTGGGCGAATATGCTTGCCAGCCAGTCTTCCACATATTCGGTAATGTCCACAATGAAGCTGGGCTTGAAATCCGGCGGAAGGAAGTAATAGAACGTGGACGGCGCGTAATGCGGCTGGCCCTCAATGTCCAGCTTGCGCAAATGCGCGAAGTTGTTCCCGTGGCTAACAAGATGTCCGGCCACGATATGGTCGGTGTGACCGAGGCCGCGCCCCGGAGGCAAATCCCAGTAGGGCGCAAGAATCACGTCGGGGCGGTATTTGCGAATAACCGCGGCCACTTTGCAGCGGTTCTCAAAATTGTCCTCAAGGCGGCAATCGCCCAAATTGAGATTCTCGCGGATATCCACCTTGAGTATTCTGGCTGCCTCGTCGCATTCCGCCGCGCGTATGGCAGCGTCGCCGCCTGTTCCCATCTCGCCTTCGGTTAAGTCTATGATTCCAGTTGTGTAGCCGAGCGCCTTAAGTTTCAGCAAGACGGCGCCCGTGCCGATTTCGGAATCGTCGGGATGCGGACCGAACGTAAGAACATTTATCTTTTGAGTCATCAAGTTCTCCAGGGCAAAAAACAGCACTATCATACCCGTCCGAATCGAAAATCAGCCTAATTTCAAAGGGTGTTTTCGTCGGAGTTGCTGTTCTGCTATCATCGCGCTGTGTCTTGGCCCAAGTGGACAGTCGGGGGCATTCGCAGCCTGCAGGAGCGGCGCATCCGCGCATACTTGCCTGAAGTAAATCGCTTTTCTCCTTTTTACCGAAAGCTTTGGAGCGCATCCGGCGTTGACATCGACAAGATCCGCACCGTGGCGGACATGGCCAGACTTCCTTTCACTACCAAGGCTGACATCGTCGCGACGGACGATCAGCCAGCGAAGTACAAGGACATCATTCTGCAACCGACACCCGAGAGCCTGAAAAAGTGCTTGTCATTACCTCAAAAATTGGGTTTGGGAATCGGCGCGGTTTTCGGCCGCGATCCAAAACAGGTGATGTTCGATCGCTATTTTCCGATCCACATCATTTCGACGACCGGCCGCAGCGCGCGTTCGGTGCCGTTTCTTTACACGTATTCGGACGTCAACATCCTAAAGCTTTCGGGCAAGCGGATATTCGACATAATCGGCCTGGATCCAGCAAGCGACATAGGCGTGCATGCTTTTCCGTTCGCTCCGCATTTGGCGTTTTGGCAGGTCGCGTTCGCGGGTTTCGAGGCGCGGCTGAGGATGTTGCATACGGGAGGGGGACGCGTGATGGGCAGCGGCCCGATCGCGGACACGCTCGAAAGGATGGAAGCCACCATTCTCGTCTGCACTCCCGGATTCGCATATCACCTTGCGCAAATCTGCGCGGAGCAGGGAAAGCGCCTGCCGCGGCTTCGGTTGTGCATTCTCGGCGCGGAAAAGGTCAACGATGCGTACAAGGCGAAATTGAAAGAGATTTGGGCGCAATGCGGCGCAGAAAACGTGCGCGTGCTTTCGACCTACGGGCTGACCGAAGCCAAGCACGCCTGGGTGGAATGCACGGACGCGCCGAACGCGCGCTACCACCTGTATCCGGATCTCGAATTGTTCGAAGTGATTAATCCCGAAACCGGCGAGCAGGTTAAAGAAGGCGAGCGCGGCGAGCTTGTGCTGACCACGCTCGCGGGCGCGGGCAGCGTTGTCGTGCGCTACCGCACGGGCGACATCGCGGAGGGGGGGATAATCATCGACAAATGCCCGCACTGCGGACGCGTCACACCGCTTTTGGATTCACGCATCGGCCGCGTAAGCGAAATAAAAAAGGTCAAAGGTTTGCTTGTCAATTTCAACGAGCTGTTCGGATGGTTTTCCGCGCGTAAAGAAATCGTCGAATGGCAGCTTGAGATAGGCAAGAAAAACGACGACGAGTTTGCGATGGACGAGCTTCGGCTTCGGGTAGCTCTCGCTGAAGGAACAAACCGGGATTCGTTCGAAAGAGCGCTAAACGAAGACGCGCGGCGCGATTTCGAAATGAAATTCGACAGCATCGAGTATCTTTCGCGCGAAGAGCTGTCGCGATTGCTGGGCATGGACACGCTGCCCAAGGAAGCGAGAATAATCGACAAAAGAAGTTAGCCGGATTGAACAAACCTCTTCCGAATCGGATTCATACTTGTCAGCGATACGACGCATAATTCTTATCAAATGGGGTTGATCGAGCTGATAATCAAATTAATGGGCGAGCGGCGCGAAGCGTGGAAGGATTCCTGCCCGGCAGCATATGCTCTTAATCTCTTGATGGCGCCGCCTTTTTCCGGCTTTCCGATAACCTTCCTAGTCAGCCGCACAACTTCAGCCGTTGTGCGCCCGTGTGCATCCGAATTGCCAAAAAGGTTGCAAATGCCAGCCGGATCAACTTGCCACGAAGACCGTGGTTATTCTTTTGCCATCCGCATATGAATTCCTGTCAGCCTTACTTGATTATCCACCAAAGGTGCCCGACCTCGTAGCAGAAACCGGCAATTGCAACAAACGCTCCGACCATCGTGACGAAAGACCTGACCATCTCGATACCTCGCAATGCAGAATTGGGATTTCGGATACGTCGCCGCATCCACTCTGCATTACCGCGAATTCTTTCGGCGGTATACCGTCCAGTGCGAGCGATAGTTTTGGATGCCAGTTGAGCGGGAAGGTTGAGCTGCTGCCGCGGCGTTGGTAGCCTGTTTCGGACGCACAACTTTTCTTTCGCGCTGTTAGATTGGCGTCCGGATTGAAGTCTGGGGAGCCAGGATTCGAACCTGGACTAACGGCTCCAAAGGCCGCTGTGCTACCGTTACACAACTCCCCATCGCATCTGCAGGCCGCGCCGGCGGCACGCGCCCGGCTGCGGCGGATGCAGATTCTACCACTGCTTTCGTTTGAATCCCCGCCGCGTTGGGTATAACCATCTTGCGTTTCACCGGGGCTGACGTGCGAATCAACTGGCTTCGGCCGGATACGGGGACGGGTAATATGAACGACTTCGCACTTCTGCTTGAAAGCTTCAGGCCGCTGTTGATTTTCGTCGGGGTGTATGCAGTTGTCAGGTTCGCGATCGAGGGCGCGGCGCACGCGCATCTGATCGAGGAGCTGACCGCTAAGCGGCTCGCCTTCATCGTGAATCTTTTCGGAATGGTGTTCGGCGTGCTGTTCTTTTTCAACCAGCTTTCGCGGATGGGGCACACGCGCATCTGACGGATGCCCGCAATTCCGCGCCGGTTTACATAGCTCGGCGCCTGCCGCTATAATGCCGTCTCCTTGCGAGGTCGGGGTTGAAGCTGGCTTACCTTATTCCGGTGTTGTTCGCGGCGCTGCAAATGCTTGCGGCTCCTATCGGCGCGCAGGAGGACGAGGATAAACTGCCGGGAAACGTGGGAGAGGCGTTCGGCATGTTCGCCAAGGAAGAGGGCGAGCAGCGCGCCGCCGAGGGCAAGTATACCGACTACGAAACGGGCGAGACGACAAAAGACATTCCTGCCGCCGAGAAGAAAAAACTGGAGGCGGAAGTGCGAGCAGTCTTGACGCGGATGGGGCAGGGCTTCGTGGACGGAAGCGTAAGCGCCATTCTATCCTGCTATGCGGACGACTATGGGTACCGCGGCAACAGGAAATCCGACATCGAGGCCAACGTGTCCGAATACCTTGCGGATTACGACGACCTCGAAATGAAAATCGGTTACTTCCGCGTCTCCTTGAGCAAGTCCGTCAAGGAAAAGGGCAAGTATTTCGCCGATTGCTCTGTGGAATGGGCGCGCAAAACAATCCGCAAGGGAACGAGCAAGGAGGAGCGCCTGGAAAAGGGTACGCCCGCGGCCGTGGAGAAGATGAAGGAGGACGCGGAATTCGAGGAGGCGGCCGAAGCCCTCGAGGAGTTTTATTCTTCGCAGAAGCACCCATTGGACGATAGCCATAAGGATCCCACGCCCGTGGGCAAGGAAGTAAAGCGCACCGTAAAGGCAAATTTCCGGATGGCGAAACAGAACGACGTCTGGAAAATCGTCGAAGCGGAGTTCGGAACCACGCGAAAAACGCAATTCCTTTCGCCCGAGGAAAAGCTGAAGAAATTCTGGATATTCGTACCCGTCGGCAGTGTGATTTTGTTCATAGTCGGATTGGTTCTGATTAAGCTCAAAGACCTGTCCGTAACTGCGGAAGAGATAACGGTAAAGGAGGACGAGGGCAAGCTCTCACCGAATTACAAAAAAGAACTTGAAGCCGAGGTTTATGCTTTCGTCGACAGCCTTTCAGCGGGAAAACGCGACGAGGAAGTGGAGGCGCTCATAAAGGCGCAGCAATGGGAGGACGCAAGGCTTTTGATCAAGGAGCGAATCACCATCGCGCACGAGCTGCATGACCGAAACATGGGTGCGCTGTACGCGAAATACGAAAAGAAAATCCTTGAGTGGGAAACAAGGTACGCGAATTTTTACTAATCTAAATCGCCAATATTTGCCATTACGCATTCCCATGAATCACCGGAATTTGCCATGCTCCTTACCGGCGCAAGCCTTTATTTCGTTGACGCGGCGGCCTTTGCGGGATAGGATTTTCGCAAGGCCCGGTGCGGCAGTGTCCTGCCGCGGTCGGGATCCAGGCCCCACGGAGGTTTCGGCCGATGAACGAAGCAGCAAAGCAAGCAACGGAAGAAAAAGCAAAGGCACAAGCCGCACGTGCGGAGGCGAGCAGCGGGGAGAGTACTTCCCAAGTGGCCAAACCGGAAAAGCGCAAGCGCAGCAAGGCGCCGCGCCACGACATGCCGGAGCAGTCGCCGCTTGTGCGAATCCGCAACTTCAATAGCGTGGTGCTTGGCTATCCGCCGGAAACCGCGATCGCCGAAGCCGAGCGCTGCATCCAGTGCAAAGACCCGCGCTGCGTCATGCAATGCCCAGCCGAAGTCAAAATCCCCCAATTCATTGATGCCATCGCCAAGGGCGACTTCGAACTCGCAAACAAGATACTGAAAGAAGACAACTCGCTTCCCGCTGTTTGCGGCCGCGTCTGCCCGCAGGAGATCCAATGCGAGGAAGTGTGCATTTTGGGCGTGAAGGGCCAGCCCGTCGCCATCGGTCGTCTGGAGCAGTTCGCCGCCGAGTACGCGCTCTCGCACGGCGTCGAAGTGGTTTTGAAGGACGTCGAACCGGTAAAGATTACGAAGGAAAAGGTGGCGATAATCGGCTGCGGGCCGGCCGGGATTACAGCCGCGGGCGACCTTGTCAAGCTCGGATATGACGTGACCATTTTCGAGGCGCTGCATAAGCCCGGCGGTGTCCTCGTTTACGGAATCCCGGCGTTCCGCCTGCCCAAATACATCGTGGAGGCGGAGGTCGCCTACATAGAAAAACTCGGCGTGAAAGTCGAGACAAACGTCGTCGTCGGGAAGACCGTCACTTTGGACAAGCTGAAGGAAATGGGTTTTAAAGCCTTCTTCATCGGCACGGGCGCGGGACTGCCGACGTTCATGCGCATACCCGGTGAAAACGCGAACGGCGTGTACAGCGCCAATGAATTTCTCACGCGCGTGATCCTTATGCACGCGTACGAGTTTCCTAAGTACGAGACACCGGTGTTTGTCGGCAAAAACGTGTGCGTCGTCGGCGCGGGTAACACCGCGATGGACGCCGCCCGCACCAGCCGCCGCCTGCCCGGAGTAGAGAATGTGTACATCGTCTACAGGCGCAGCCGGGACGAGGCGCCCGCCCGCATCGAGGAGCTCCACCACGCAGAGGAAGAGGGGGTCATCCTGAAGTTCCTCACGCAGCCGATCGAAGTCCTGCACGACGAGAAAAACTGGGTCACCGGACTGAAATGCCTCCAGTGCGAGCTTGGCGAGCCGGACGCAAGCGGCCGTCGCAAGCCCGTCCCCATCGAGGGCAGCGAGTTCGTAATCCCTTGCGACACGGTAATCGTGGCAATCGGCCAGCGCCCGAATCCGATTCTGATGCGCAGCATCGAAGGGCTGGATGTGTCCAAGTGGGGCACCGTCAACATCAACGAGAAGTGGATGACGACGAACGTCGAGGGCGTCTTCGCGGGCGGCGACGTTGCGGTCGGCGCATCCACAGTGATAATGGCAGTCGGACACGGCAAGAAGGCCGCCCGGGCGATCGACAGTTACCTGACGGCGAAGCGCGAGGGCCGACCCTGGCCGCCCTCCGAAGATCCGGAGCCGGAAACTGTCGCGAGCAGGTAGGAAGCGCAAAGTGCACCGTACCAAGTCAATGTAACGAAATAGTCGAAGTTAGGCGGGCTTGGGGGTAATGCAAAGGATAAGGCCACCGGCCCGACTGTTTGCGTGTAGCACATTATCAAAACCGACTTCGTAAGCGCGGCTGCGATTGCGGAAGTATAAATATTCGAATTCATATAATTCTTGTATTGTCGCGAGACGGGACAGAAAATCCCCTGGTATGATGAGACTATAATCCTGAGGGTAGAAAATATACGCGCTATAATCGCGGCCGTGATCCGGCGGGTTGAAATAGAGAGGTTCGCGCTCCTTGCGGGGGTCATGGCCGAGTTTCCTCCGGGAATGACCGTTGTGACGGGCGAGACCGGCGCCGGGAAAACGCTGCTCCTGGACGCCGTGGATTTCGCGTTCGGCGCGCGGGCGTCGTCCAATATTTTTCCCGCTGCAGGCGGAAGATGCCGGGTTGCGGTCGAGTTTAAGATGAGCAGGGAGGAACAGGGATGGCATAAAATTGACCGCATTGCGCGACCGGGAGGGGCAGGTAGGATTCTGCTGGATGGTGTGCGGATTTCCGCGCAAGAGGCGCGGGCTCTGGCGGCAAAGCTGTTTGATTACTCGGGACAGACAGAAAATCGGTCACTACTGTCCGCCGCGACGCACGTGCGGTTATTGGATTCGTTCGGGGACGCGACGCATTCAAAGTTTAAGGAGGAATTCGCGGGCGCGCGGGCGCGTCACGGGGCGCTTTTGCGGCGTCTGGAATTGATTGACAGAGGGGAAGCGGCTCGACTTGCGCGGATAGAGCTTCTTAACCGCGAAGTTGGTGAGCTTGCGAAGGCAAACGTGCGGCCCGGCGAGCACAACGAGCTTCTTTCGGAAAAGCGCAGGCTTGCGAACGCGTCTAGGATTTCAGAACGCGCGGGGACGATAATTGCGCTAATTTCCGGAGGAGATGCAGGTTCGGGAGTAGGCGCCGGAATTGGAACGGCTATCAAATTGGGAGGGGCGCTCCCGGCGCGAGACGCGCTTGCAAAATGCGAAGAGGCGGCGAGAGCACTTGCCGCTCACTTTGGAGAAGACACCGAAGTCGGCGAGCAGTGGTTGGCTCTTGCGGACGATATTTCCTCAATGGAGGCGGGGCTTGGCGAAGTTGAAAGGGCCGCTGTGGAAGCGCTTGGAACCGCGAACGCAGATCCGTCGGAACTTGAGCGCGTCCAGGCGCGGCTTGCGGAAATAGACAACCTGGCGCTGCGTTACGGATGCGCTGTGGACGGTCTGGCCGCGGAGCTCGCCGCGCGTGCGGCGGAACTTGAAGAATTATCAGGCGGGGAGACATCACGGGAAAAGGTGGCAGCGGAACTTGCGGAGGCGCATCGCAAAGCAGACGAGGCCGCAAAAGCGTTGTCAAAATCGCGCGCGAAAACCGCGAAGATTTTGGTAAAGCGAGTTGCGGGTTATTTGGCAAGACTTGACTTTGCGGCAACGGAGTTCGAAGTCGCGGGAATCGGCGAACTGGCTCCGGATGAGGAAGCAACGGATGCGGGTGAAATAAAAGAGCAACGGGCCTTCCGCGAATCCGGGTATGACGATGTTGAATTTCTGGTCTCGCTAAATCCGGACGAACCTGCACGCCCGCTCGCACGCGTGGCGTCCGGGGGGGAGATGAGCAGGCTGATGCTGGCAGTAACCGCGGCACTGGCGGAGCATTCGGCTACCCAGGTTCTGATGTTCGACGAAATCGAGGCCGGGGTGGGGGGGCTGTCCGCGCAGGCGGTCGCGGACGTAATGAAAGATATGGCTTCGCACCGGCAAGTTATTGCGGTTTCTCACCTGGCGCAGGTCGCGGGAAAGGCCGACAATCATATCGCTGTGTCAAAGACGGTCAAAAAAGCAGCGGGTGGGAGGGAAGCGTCGGAGATTGAGCTTATTGCAGTGCACGGAGCGGAAAGGCGCGCCGAGCTTGCAAGAATGCTGGGCACGACAGATCCGGCCAAGGCGAAAAAAATGGTGGATGAGATGCTGGAGCGGTAAACTAAAGCGCTAACCGGGAAATTCACCTTCAGGAAAGGGCGATCCGCAAAGCTTGAACAATAAAAAATCAACCGTTCGCTTGGCAGCCTTTCCGTCTCCAATCGGATTGGATTTGCCTTTCGGCGGGATTAATCCGGATTTAATCTGCGGAATCGCGCTGGCGAGCGCGCTGGAAATCCTTGCGGGGTCGGTTCCGCAGACTTCGGCAAAACCGGCCCCTACGACTTCCGGACGCTCGGTTGCATCGCGCATAACGATCACGTACTTTCCGAAGCTGGGGGCTTCTTCCTGAACGCCGCCGGAGTCGGAAAGCACGAGATCGCATTTGCGCATCAGCCTCAGGAAGTCGAAGTATTCAAGCGGCGGAATTAGCGTAACAGAAGGGCAGGAGCCGAGGATTTCATTTGCCGCGTCGTATACCTGTGGATTGGGATGCACGGGATAAACAAGCGAGATTTCGGGATTTGAATACAAGTAAGAGCAGATCGCGGCGAATACGTCGCGCATCGGCTCGCCCCAGGACTCTCGCCTGTGCATCGTAAACAGGATTTTGAAATCGGGTCGCGACAAAAAGCCGGCGATTGCTTCGTTTTCGAACTGCATTTCGTTATCGGGAAGCATCGCTAGCGCATCCACCACAGTATTGCCGGTTACGAAAATGTCCGAAGGGGAAATGCCGCGTTCTTCCAAGTTGCATCTTGCGCGGTTGGTCGGCGCGAGGAATATGCTGCATAGTTCGTCGGCAAGCCGCCGATTCATCTCTTCGGGAAATGGTAGAAATCGGTTGCCGGTGCGCAGCCCTGCTTCGATATGTCCTACGGGAATTCCCAAGTAGAATCCTGCGAGTGCTGCGGTGAAGGTCGTAGTTGTATCGCCGTGCACTAGAATCGCGTCGGGCTTCTGGGCTTCGAAATAGCGGGTCAGACCTTCCAGCGCTGCGGTTGTGATGTGCTCAAGCGACTGGCCGCGTTTCATAATGTCCAGGTCGAGGTCGGGTGTGAGTCCAAAACGAGATAGGACGGAGTCCAGCATCTCCCTGTGCTGCGCGGTGACGACGAGCCTTGATTCAACGCCTTTGCGCCTTGCAAGCTCTAGAAGGACCGGGGCCATTTTGATGGCTTCAGGCCGGGTGCCGAAGACCGAAACGATTTTCACCGTCGCGGCCATCAGCCGGAGATTCCGAGATAAACGGCGATTCCGGCGAATACGAGACTGATCGCGTAGCAGGCAATGACTGCGCTGCGGTGGGCGGGGCCTTCCATTGCACTTTGCGCGTCGTAGGCATTACGGCAGAACATCGCAAGCAGCCGGTGGTGAATATGCCTGCGGTCTGGTGAGGTAATCGGCACGTGGCGCGCTATGCGCCGCGCAATCGCGAATGTCGTGTCCGCAATCGGAAGGGCGAGCGCTGCAAGCGGAATCGCCAAAGTAAGAACCGTAATCTGCTTGTAAAGTCCCGTGACGGAGATTGCAGCCAATATAAAGCCGAGAAGCAATGCGCCCGAATCGCCGAGGAATATTTTCGCGGGGAAGAAGTTGTATGGAAGGAAACCTATGAGCGCGCCCAACAGCGCCAGCAACAGCAGAGCAGATGCCCAGTCCGTTCTCACAACCGAAATTACAAGAAACGCAATGGCGGCGAAAAGACTGATGCCCGATGCTAGCCCGTCCAGCCCGTCAATGAAGTTGATCGTATTGACAACGCCCACCAGCCAGAAGACCGTGAATCCGACGGCAACCCACGCAGGCAGGACAAGAGTACCGAAAAGTGTGCCGATCTTGATGCCCATATAAGCCACGAGAAGGGCGATGACCACCATAGAGGCGAATTTGACCTTCGGATTCAGTTCCAAAAAGTCGTCAAGAAGCCCCAGCCCGAAGTAAAGCGCTGCGCCTGCGAAGAATGCTGTCAACAAGCTCGGATCGAAATCAAGCGAAATCCTGTCGGACATCGTCAACACCGACAACACGACGAACGAAACCGAGAACCCGCAAAACAGCGCTATTCCACCCAGCCTGCTGACCGGGCGCCTGTGCACTTTGCGCTCGTTTACGGTGTCATAGGCGTTGTATCTTCCGGCCAGCCGTATGACAACCGGAGTCGCGGCAAGTGTGGCCGCCAGCCCCGTAAGGGGAATCAGAAGTATGTAAAACAACTCCGGCATGGAATCGGGAAGCAATTATACTCGGTTGGCACGGGCTTTGCCAGTTTGGTTGGCCTTAGCGGAATTACTATCCAAGCAGCCTTTGTTGCCCCCATGCAGGCAACTTCGGGCTGCGGGGCGCGGATATCGCCGATTTTGTGGCCAATTCCAGTTTGCAATACTGTTAATATTCATATAGAATCGTGAGGCTTTATCTGATTTGGTTTTCGTCCGGCCCATCCGGACGCATAATGGAGATGGGTATGAAGCGCTTCCTTGTGATCGGTACGTTGTTTGTGTTTTCATTCGCGTCGGCCGCGCACGGCCAGGTACAGGACGAATTTACCCCTTATATCAACAATCTGACCGACCTGCTGAGCGAGCTGGATCAGAGTTTCGCGGAGGCTTCCGCGGCCCTGAATGTCGTTGAGGAAAGCCTTGACGCGGGCGCCCCGACTGAGTCGTACGCCTATTACGCTTCGTCAGTGGAGGAGTTCGTCGCCCTGTTGGACAGAATCGGCCGCTACCTGGTCGAGATCGATCCCAAGCTGGACGTTTGGGCGGACCGGTTCGACGACTTCTCCCCGAACGAGCAGGAGCGGATAACCGAAGTCGTTTTTCTGGCCGACAAGTTGGCCTTGGTTTACGACGGATACAGCGAGGCCGCGTCGGAAGCGTTGATCGCGTACCGGTCAAGGTCAAAAGAGGGGGCCGGCAAATGGCGCTTCGGCTTTTACGGCGAGGCGGCGCTTGGGGACGGCGACGCTTACGGCAGCAGCCAGAGCATGACCGATTTCAAAATCGGCGCGAGCTGGAAGCGGTCGGACGGTTCTTTGATCGACGTGTCGCATCGCTACGAAAACTCGCACCGCTTCCTCAACCTGGCCACAAACACGACGCAGGCCAGGCAGGAATTTCCGGTCGGGGCGGGCGAAGTGAGGTTTTTCGAGCAGTACCAGGACGTGGAGGGGCTTAGCAGCGCGGCTTTCGACAGGCACGAGTGGCGCTACGAATTCGACTGGGAGCAGCCTTTTGGCAAGCGGGGCAGCTACTTCCGGCTGCGCGGCAGATGGGACGACCGCACGTTCGAGCAATCGGAATCGCGAAGCTATAAGTTCAACAGGCTGAACGGCTTCATCAGGCACGAAATCAACAAACAGAACACCGCGGACGCGGAATGGGAGCGTTCCAAGTTCGATTACGGAACCGGCGGGCTTTTGTCCCATGTCAACCGTAATTTTAGAATTGGCTGGGAGACCCGCCCCGGCACCGGATTCGAGTTGCGCAACGATTTTTACAGCGTCGACAAAAACTACCAGGACAGCCCGTCGCTTTCTTACGATGAAGGCGCATACCAGATCGGCCTCAAATGGGACGCGAATCAATACTTGAGCACCGACTTGCGCTATCGCACGCTCAGCAACGACCGGAACGATTCCGGCAATCCCGGGAATCTGAACGATTACGACGAGGACAGGTTCGAGGCGCGGGTTTACGTTAAACCCAATCCAGATTTGAATTTCACGCTGCGGGCTCTGACCAGAAACAAGGATTTCACCGTAAACGATCCATACGAGTTGGAGCAAAATATGTTTTCCGGTGAAGCGGAGTATTGGGCTAGTCCGAGGCTGCGCGTTTACTGCGAAAACACCTTCGACGAGTACGATTACATCAGCGACGCCGCAAGTTTCGACCAATTCCGTTTCAGAACCGGCTTCACGTACAGCTTCCCTGATTACTCGAACGTCGGCCTTGAATACACCAGAACTGACCGTAATTTCGATACATCACCATTGCGTGATTTCGTCGTATCGGGTGTCCAGGGAAGCTACAACAAGTACTGGAAAAACGTGAGGTTGAGGCTTCAAGGCTCGGTGGAAGATCTAGATCAG
Source organism: bacterium (assembly GCA_039961635.1). Classification (NCBI taxonomy): domain Bacteria; species bacterium. Next base: position 50,967 of record JABRWB010000014.1, on the reverse strand, counting down.
AACGATTCAAGTTCGACCAACATTTACACGACCGATCGGCTTGCAGCCGAGGTAACATACTATCCGTCCTCGAATTACAGGTTTTCCCTTGGCACCGATTACCTATTCCGGGATTTCGCGAACCAGGACGACATCGAAGATTGGCTCATTTGGGCGCGCTTCGCGTTCAATTACTAAGGGGCGATGGCAATGAAGTCATTAAAACGGATTAATTATTTTAGCTTCGTTTCGATTCCAGCTGCGGTGCTTTTGTTGCTGCTAGCTGGCGCCGCAATTGCTCAAGCGTTTTCGGTGACGGTGATCAGGCAAGCCGGCAAAGTGGAGGTAAAAACAGCCGGGGCCAAGGAATGGACTAAGTCGGCGCCGGATATGGTTCTCCAGGGCGGCGATTCCATCCGCACGCTTAAAAACTCCAAGGTTCAGCTGCTTTTCCCCGGGGACGCGGTCGTGCTCATCAAGGAAAACTCCCAGCTCAATTTGAAGGAGCTGTCCGCGGGAGGCGGAGGCAAGGTAAAGACTGTTGCCGGAAGTTTTCTTTTCAACCTTGAAAAAGCGCTTTCTCCGGGCTCCACCTTCGAGGTCGAGTCTCCGGGCGCGCTTGCCGTTGTGCGAGGGTCCAAATGGGCGCAGTTCATCAGCTTCGGAGGCGCGCTTTTGCTTGTCGCTTTCGAAAGCGACATCGAGGTTTCCGCGGGCGGCGAAACGGTAATTGTATCCCCGGGATTCGAAACGCGCGTCGAGCCGGGCGGCACCCCGAGCGATCCGGAACCGTCGGATTACACCGAAGAGATGGCGGATTCCGAATTTGATTTTTCCGGGGACGAGGAGACCGGCAGGTATTTTGCCGCGCTGCAAACTTATGGCTCGGATTTGGTAAGGCTCGAGCGGGAAGTAAGGGAAAACTACCTCGACTTCATGGAGTTCTATACCGAGGGCAATCTCCCCGGAATGGAGCTTATTTACAGGAACGTTCCGGATTTCAGAGACAGGCTCAAGAAAATTTCGGAGGCGATATCGAGCTTCGCAAATAACGCGCCGGACGATTTGAAATCGGGCGGCGGCAATTCAGAGTATTTCGTTGATGAAAAAGGCGTGATAAGGAAAGACGCGAAAAGCTCCGGAGACGCCGCAGCGGGACCCGGCGATTCAAGCGAGGAAAATGACTTCGCACCGGAAACGCTGGATACATTCGGCAATGCGATGCTTCGCCACGTCCTCCGGTCGCGCCGAATCAGCGATATGCTGGACGAGATGGCGTTCCTAATCAGCCAGTTCCTGGGCAAACCGGCTGATATTATGGACGAGCTTGAGCCGCTCATTCCGGAGCCGAATCCGGGCTTGTCCATTCGTGACGGCGCGATTGACAGCGATAACGACGGATTGTCCGATCCTCTTGAACTAGAGCTCGGACTCGATCCGAACATAAACGATACCGAGCATGGATTGATTAAGGCGGTTTCGCCCGAGCAGGAGGAGGTATTCACCTGGCCGGCTGACCATTCCATCGAGTTCAGATTTATTCCCGCCGAAACCGATTTAATCGGCGACTACAAGTTGTTTATAGAGGCGGGCGGGCTTGTTTACACACAGCCGATGTTTTCGGACAGTGAAACGCTGACGATTGACAACCTGTTGAATCGGGCGGGCGGCAATTTCGGGCAGTTATTTGCGGATACCGATCGCGTAACCTTCACTTGGTTCGTCACGGGCGAGCTTGACCAGACGTTTTTCGGCGCAGGAGGTTTCGACGAAGGGCTTTTGACAAGCAACGCGCGGACGTTCGATATCGTCATCGCGGAGGCCGGCAATGCCGCGCTGCGGGTGGTGCCCCTTGCCACAATGGTCAGACCGGACGATACGCTGTCCGTCCAGCTTTTGGTCGAAGTTGACGGAGCGCTCTCGGAAGCAAGGATTAGGTTGAGATTCGACCCAAGTGTTCTTGAATTCCAACGCGGCCGCACCAGCACATTCTGGGAATCTTCCACCCTCTTTTTCAGCGATACCACTCCCGGCGAAGTGTCGGTATCGGGTAAGGTCAGCAGGGATGTCGGCTTTGTAACCGGAAACGGCGTACTTTGCGAACTCGACTTCCAGGTAACCGGCATACAGGGCTCGATTTCGCTGCTTGACTTGCTCGAAGTGACGCTTGTTTCGCCCTCGGGCGAGGAATATTCGGTATTCAGGGAAGACGCCCAGATTGAGGTGATTTGAAGCTTCCCGTGGGAAAACCAGCCAGGTTTTTCGGCCTCCTTCGCTTTTGGAGGAATCCAAAGTCAAAAGAGGCCATGTATGTCGCGGCAATTTCGATTGCGGGCTTTTTCGCCGCGTTGATTATGGCCGGTTTTATTCCGTACAACGACGTACTGGAAATCGGCACAATTAAACTTCGGTTCGCGGCCCGCGGAGAGCTTGATCCCAATCCATTGATTCGCATCATCGCGATGGACGACAATTCCATCAGTGAGTTAGGAGGGGTAGGAATAAACTATCCATTTCCGCGCGCTCTACACGGCAAGCTATTGAAAAGACTTGCCGACGCAGGAGTAAGGGCGGTCTGTTTCGATATCTTGTTCGACCTCGAAAGCTCGTACGGACCGGAAGATGACCTCGCTTTCAAGGAAGCGATTGAATACGCGAAATCAAAGGGAACGAACGTAGTTTTATCCGCAGCGATTCCCTTTAGCAGCTCATCGGGATACCGCCAAGCTACGCTTATCACGCCAAACGAAACTCTGCTTTCGGCTCCTGTAACGCTGGGACTGGCCAACACTTCCATAAAGGGCGGCGAGAGAGGGAAGGGAGCTTACCGGGACAAGGAGCTTGCGGTTTTAAAGCTATTGGACCAGTTTCATTACTCACAGGCCGCGGAGATGTTCCGGCTTTACCTTTTGGAAAAGAAAATGGTGTTTGTTCCCGAAGAACACGGCGTGGACCGATTCGGATTCATGTACGTGAACTACTTCAACGGCAACTACAAGCACATCGCGACAATCCAGTTTCTTCAGATGTTTCCCGAAGTTGCTGAAGGAGTCAATCCTCTGACCGGTGAATCCATGCTGGGCGCCGATGAAGAGTGGGAAACAGGCGAAACCGCAAAGCGCCTTGGCCTTGTTTCCGAGGAAGGCTGGGACGAGCCGGAAGAGGACGGGGAAGCAGTTGGCAAATCGGTAGCGGCGGAATCCGATAGCGATGGCGGCGAAGAGCTCGCGGGCGTTGTCGAGGATTCCGGAGAGATTGGAATGGTCGGGGACGAGCTGCCGCAACAAAAACAATCTCCGCAAACCAGGATTACCGATTTACAGGGGACTTTCGTTTTTGTCGGTTCTTTTTCGGAAGCGGACAACGACTTTTTTGCCACTCCTTTCTCCGATAAAATGGCGGGAGTTGAAACGAACGCGCAGGCGTTCCAGACCTTCCTCACGGGGGAGCACATCCGCATAGTTCCGGCGTGGATTACGTTCGTTCTGTTTCTTTTGGGAAGCTTGGTTGCGGGCTATTTCGCCTTTTACATCAAGCGCAGAACAACGAGCCTGCTTCTTGCCATACTGTTCATGGTCGTATCCGCGACTGCGATCGTCTATGCGTTCGTTTTCTGGCGAATCCTGCTGGCGTTCACGTTTTCATCGTTCAGTTTTCCGCTTTCGTATACACTGGTATTGACTTTTAAACTTTATTCCGAAGAACAGGACAAAGCCAAAATCCGCCGTACATTCGGGCGCTACGTCAGCGAAGCGGTGGTAAACGAGATCATAGACAATCCGGAACTCGCAGAAATGAGCGGTATTCGGCGCGAAGTTGCGGTTTTGTTTTCCGACATCAGGAATTTTTCCCCAATCAGCGAGAGAATGGACCCTGCCGACGTGCTCCTGTTTTTAAACGAGTATTTCGAGAGCACATCGAACATAATCGATGCAAATGGCGGGTACGTGGACAAGTTTATGGGAGACGGGATAATGGCGGTGTTCGGCGCGCCGGTTCCCAGGGAAAATCCATCGCTCGACGCAGTGCGTTGCGCCCTTGAAATGATTCGAAATCTGAAAGAAAACGTGCATCCGCGAATGGACGAAATCGGCGTCCCCAGATTTTTAATTGGAGTGGGTATTCACTATGGTGAAGTAATTATGGGAAACATTGGCAGCATGCGCAGGGCGGATTACAGCATAATCGGAGATGCGGTGAACCTGGCATCCAGGCTCGAAGGAACTACGAAAGAATACAAAAAAGCCGTTGTGATAAGCGAGGAAGTGAAACAAAAGGTTGACGGGCACTTTCCCTGCACGTTTCTGGCAAGGATGAGGGTGAAGGGACGCGAGCGGGAGGAGCATGTATACGCGGTGGACGATCCGGATTTGCCGGGACTCACGGATCTGGTTTAGGATGTCTGTTAAAATCTGTATGAGGTAAAAGGAGCCCGGTATGCGCGGACGCGACGTTTTTGGTTCTTTTTTCAGGGTGATTTCGCTCGTCGTACTGGTTGTCGGAGGCGCGTATTTATATTTCATGTACTCGGCGGCCAAGTTCGACGTTACTCCGGGCGAATACTGGAGCAGTATCAGCGGCGGACTGGCCGAGAGATATTCGCCCGCAAAACGAAACGAAAAGCTGGCCCAGGGCGTTCTGGAGGAGGGGGCGAAGGCTTGGGAGGAGAAAAACTACGACAGAGCGAAAGAACTGGCTAAACAAGCCCTGGAGCTTTCGCCGGGAAGCGGCGACGCGCATGCTTTTTACGTTCAAATCCTTGAAAGGGAGGAAGGCGGGGAAAAGGCGATTGAATATTTGGATGCTCTTGACCAAGATATTTCCAAGCATCAATCCGTGCTAAAGCAGCGCGCGCGAATTTTGCAAAAAATGAACCGCTTTGACGATGCAGCGGAAGCAATGAGGATGCTTGCGCTTGAGCATCCGGAAGACGTCGATGCGCTTGTCGCAGCGGGATTATGGTTCGCGAGATACACGAATGAAATAGAACTCGCCAAGGATTATTTCAACAAAGCCTGTTTGCTCGACGCGCAAAACGTTAAACCTTTGGAAGGATTGCTGACAGTCGAGGAAGACAGAAAGAAAAAGATTGAAATCCTGACCAAGCTGGTCGCGCTTGCGCCGAAAAACTCGAATTATTCGGGGCAGCTTGGCTGGATGAAATACGAGGACGGAGAATTTGAGCGTGCACGCGTATACAGCATGCAGGCATACGCGGCGGATCGCGAAGCTCATTACGCACACTTCAACGCAGCGTTGGCATCGCTGCGGCTCGGCCAATACGCCGAGTCGTGGCTGACTTATGTGGATGCGGCGGCAGCCTGCATTGCATCGCATTCAAATTATCCGTTCGAAGGGGCGCTCGGAGACCTTGCCGACCTTCCGCAGGATGCGATTTCCCCCTTCGTCGAAGATGTGAAAGCGCTGCTTGAGGCGGCCTTGCCATTCGCATCGAACGGCCCGGGGGGCTATATGGAAAAGGCTGGCCAGGATGCCCCCGCGTTTTCGGGCAAAGATTTGATATCTGGCAAACAGATAACGTTGGCGGATTATCGCGGAAAGCTCGTATTTCTGGATTTTTGGGCAAGCTGGTGCGGTCCGTGCATTCAAGAATTGCCAAATGTGGTCGCGCTCGACAGGGCGCTTCGAGGAGACAAGTTTGCTGTTTTAAGCATAAGCTTGGACGATGAGGGCGCCGAAGATGCGCTGGGCAAGCTCATTTCCGAAAACGGGATCACGTATCCGGTCCTGTACTCGGGGGAAGGTTGGAGCCAGCAGGCATCTCTGGACTACGCGGTAGAGTATATACCAAACACTTGGGTGATTTCGCCGGATGGAAAAATTCTTTACCACGATTTGCGCGGCGAAGATCCAATGAGATACTGCGAGGCCTACCTCGAAACCGGAGGTTCGATTTCGGGTATAAGCCTATCGGCGGAGGCGGCCAATGATGTGCTTTCCATAAATGCCAAATCCGACTCGCAGGGCGAAATTAAATGCAATGTTACGTTTCTCGTACCGTTGGGCTGGAGCGAGAAACGCCGGATTTTCACGGCTGGTAGCGAGTTTGCCGATACCGACGGTGAAATCGAAACTACGGTGGAAATTCCCAAGCCTGAAGGATCGATGGGTTACGTTTTTTGGGGAGTGGAGTCCAAATCGCCGGGATTACCGGATCCGTTTTTAGCAAGCGGTGCCGTCACGCCCGAATCCGGAAAGGCCTCAGGCTCCGAAGTTTCGGGCGGAAGCGCTTGAGCAAGCCAGGCGAACAAGATTCGAAGCAGCCGGCCTTCAAAGAGGCGCGCCTGCCCGCGTTTTTTGTTTTCTTTTTGGCGTTTCTGCCAATCATCGTTCTACTGTTCGAATTCGATCCGGCGCCGAGGGTTTTTTCCGGATACCAGCTTGCCGCAGGCGGATTGTTGGTGTTGGTGATCGTATTTTCCAGGTTGTGCGGACACGACGGGTCGGGAAAAGCAGTCGGCGCGGTTTTCGCGTTTTTGATGATTCCGCCCATTGCATCGTGGTTGTTCATCTCTTTGGTCGCGGCTCCCGCTCTGTTGTCTCCATCGATTGTATATTACATTGCCAATTACACCGGAATTACCGCTGAATGGCTGTATCTCAACAAATCAGGTTTCAAACATGCGGATTTGTTTATTGGACGGCCCGCTTGGAGGGCTTCATGGATATACGCGGCGGGATTCGCCTTTGTATCATGGGGGGCGATGGCGATTTTCTTTTCCGCAAGCGGGCGGCAAATGACCGCGTTTGCGTCTCCCGATCCCGCCTTTTCGATTGCTCTCGCGGCGGTGTTTTCGCTTTTCAACGGCGCTATGGAGGAACTATGGTTCCGGTCGCTAATCTTGGGCGCGTTCGCCAGAGTATTTCCCGGTGGATTTGCGGTTATTTACCAATCCATTTTGTTCGGGGTAATACACTTTGAGGGCACTCCTTCAGGGCCGGCCGGGATCGCTCTTGCTTCAATTTTCGGCCTCGCCGCCGGTTGGCTGACACTGAAAGCCCGCAGCGTGCTTCCGGCCGTTTGCCTTCACATATCGGTGGATTTCTTCATAGGGCTTTATTTTTAGTCTGATGGCGCCATGGCCCGGGCTATTGTGTATAATCAAAACTTCTATGGGACAGGTCAGCGGCCTAATTACCGGGGTTGTGTTTAAAAAGCTAAAGGTGATTCCGGACGAGCGCGGAAGGTTGATGGAAATCCTTCGATCTGACGATCCGGACTTCACGCGCTTCGGCCAGGTCTATTTGACAACCGGATATCCCGGCGTAATCAAGGCATGGCACTACCACAAGAGGCAAACAGACCATTTTTGCGTTGTTCACGGAATGATGAAAGTTGCACTTTACGATTCCAGGGCCGACTCGCCAACATTCGGGGCGATAAACGAGTTCTTTATGGGAGAGCATAATCCGTCGCTTTTGGTGATTCCTCCGCTCGTATTTCACGGCTTCAAGACCATTTCCGAGCATGAGGCTCTACTTATCAACGTTCCCACTGAGGCGTACAACTACGAAGATCCAGATGAGTTCCGTGTTGCGCCGCGCGGCTGCGATATTCCATATGATTGGGACCGGAGGGACGGTTAGATGGCGGTCAAAGCCAAATCGAATTCGGTCTCATCGGTCGGGCTTGAGGTTTGGGCGGAGCGCCTCGAAAGACTGCTGGAAGACCTGTTTAAGATGCATGCCGCCAGCACTTTCAAGGTTGCGATTGACATACTACGGGATACGGCCAATGAAATATTTAGCGGCTCCAAACCTTATGTTTACGTGGTCGATAGGGAAAGCGGCGCGCTTCTGCCTTTTTCGGGAACAGATCGCGAGGACGCTCCAGACTTTCCTGCCAGGAAACGTATTGCGGACAGGGCGGCAGCTGCAGGCGAACAAATAACAGTAAAGGCATCGCATCCCGAACCCTGGTTGGACGACATAATCAAGCAGGATTATCATTTGAAACCGCTTGCCATTGCCTGCCCGCTCAAGAACAAACAGGACCAGGTCGCGGGCGTGTTAATTCTGGAGTACGAAGACGAAATGCGTTTTGGTTCCGTGGAGCAGCGGTTATTGGGCAAGCTGACAGACCACATTCCTGAAATAATCTCGGACCACCAAAGGCTTTCCGATGCACCCGAATCCGCCGAACGCTTCAATTTGATTTTGGATGTTGGAACCAAGATTGCGGCGAAGATTGAGCTACAACCGCTTCTGGCCGAAATCGGGCTTGCTACAAGCGAACTGTTGGAAGCAGAGCGTTCCAGTGTTTATGTCGTGGACGATGATGAAGAGGTTATATACACGCTTTTCGGTCAAGGATATGAGATAGGAATAATCAAGTTGCCCAAAGGCAAGGGAATTGCCGGGCGGGTTTACGAGACGGAGCAGGTCATAAACGTCGAAGATGCATACGAACTCGATTATTTTGACCGCAGTTGGGATGAAAAAAGCGGCTATCGCACAAAAAGCGTCCTCTGCGCGCCCATGTTCGACCGCCAGGGCAAAATCATCGGTGTATTTCAGGTATTAAACAAACAGACAGCCAAACGCTTTACTGCAAACGACGAACGAATTTTGCGCACGCTCGGCAGCTTTGCCGCGGTTGCGATTGAAAATGCAAAGCTGTATGAAGAGCAAAAGAAGCAGTTTTCAAGCTTCATCGAAGTGCTCGCGGCTAGCGTTGACGCTAAGGATCCGACTACGTCGGACCACTCGATGTACGTGACTGGCGCAAGTGTCGTGATAGCCAAGGAACTTGGGCTCGATCCCGCGTTCGTGGAGAAAATCAGGATCGCTGCGACGCTTCATGATTACGGAAAGATCGCCGTTCCCGACGCGGTGTTATGCAAGCCGGCGAAGCTTCTTCCGTGCGAAGTATATCTGATGAATTTTCATGTGGAAAAAACCGAGACGATTCTAAAGGACATCCGCTGGGCGAAGGAATTGCAGGACGTGCCTTTCATCGCCGCGACGCATCATGAGGCAATTGATGGAAGCGGCTACCCGCACCGGTTGAAAGGAGAGGAAATTCCGTACGGAGGCCGTATTATCGCGGTGGCGGATGTATTTCATGCCTTGATTCAAAATCGTCCTTACAAGCTGGGGTTGCCTCCGCGCAAGGCAATCGAGATATGCGAGCAGATGACCATTCCCCATGTGGACGAAAGATACGGAACTCGCAAAGGAAAACATTTGCAGGCGGACATCGTGGCGGCGCTCAGAAGCTGGCTTGAAAAGAACGACTGGAACGTCAAGCTGTTCGAAAAGGAAAGCGGCTGGACCAAAGGCGTCCGGCGCGGCTAGGCATTATCCGGCCTGACGCTGGTATACTTTTGCTGATGCGGGTCGGCGCTTCGAAAGTTATTGGATTAACGGTCAAGGCCGCGATTGCGGCTTTGGTTTTCGCGGCCGTTATCCTAACTGGATCGCGTGACTACCTTTTGATACCCCAAGACGTTTTGAAAATAGCCGGCATTGCGATAGCCGAGCCCGAGCCGGCGCCTTTAGTTGTCAGCGTGCATGGCGATCCGTTTGTAATCTATCCCGGCGAAATAGGGCTTTCATATTTCTGGCAGGGCTCAAGGCCGGTCGCCGAATTCGACGAACAAATGCTTCGACGCCAGATCGAATTTCTTGCCACCCTTGTAAATCGCGAGCCGCGTGACGCGATGCTGAACCTGTTGGATCTTTCGGTACTTCCTGAAGTTCCGGGAATGCGCTTGAACGTAGACGAAACCATTCGTTCGTGCGAGGCAATGCTATCGCGAGCGCCCTGTGATGAGATGGCCCCGGCCGTTTTTGACTCGATTCCGGCGCAAATGGAAGCCGCCGATATCGGAGGTTTTTCGGAGACACCCGTTGGGGAATATACAACGAAGTTTCCGAAGTGGCAATTCAACCGTAATTACAACATCGCCCTATGCGCAAGTTTTTTCAACGGAAAAATCCTGATGCCCGGCGAGGAGCTGTCGTTTAATGCGACAACGGGCGACAGGACGTACAGCACGGGTTACAAATCCGCGCCGGTGATTGAAAATCAGGAGTTGGTGCCCGGCGTTGGGGGCGGCTCTTGCCAGGTGTCGACAACACTTTACAATGCGGCATGTTTGGAAGCGGGGATGGCGGTTGTCGAGCGGTGGCCTCACGGACTGGCCGTTCATTACATCGGTTGGAACAGGGACGCCACGGTCGCGTATCCGCATCGGGATTTGAAGTTTGTCAATACTTACGACAGCCCCGTGCTCATCACTTCGTCGGTAGATGAAGATTCGATTACATTCAAGGTATTCGCCAAGCCGGGGGCGCGAAACCTTATAACAGAACAGCAGCTTGCGCTGACCCGGGCTCAAATGGGAAAGACCGCGCCGCCGCTGAGACCCAAACCAAAGCCGGAACAGAAAAAACCCGAAGAGCAGGCAAAACCACCGAAGGCCGGCGAGGAATGGGAGATAAAACCGCCCGAATCGTCTCCTGCACCCTCACCGGAACCACCTCCCTCTCCCGCGCCGCCTCCATCTCCGCCTCCCGTGGACGATCCTCCGGGGGAAGTTGATCCGCCTCCACCAACCGAGGATGCCGGCGGCTAGCATTACAATTCATAATGCTTCGGCGGACTTGCAATTGATGTTAGAATCGCCGCTCCAAATACTTATGCCAGATTCGTCCAACGAAACCGGTTTGACTTATGCTGATGCGGGCGTGAGCATTGCCGCACAGGACGAGGCGATCGCCCGGCTTGCACGGCATGCCCGCTCGACATTCCGGCCTGAAGTTTTAACGGATGTAGGGCTTTTCGGGGCGGCATTTTCGGCCAAATTCCAGGGAATCGAAGATCCCGTATTGATTTCCAGTACGGATGGCGTCGGAACCAAGCTGAAATACCATTATCGGTTTGGAACGCACCGAAAAGCAGGAGTCGACCTGGTGGCGACCTGTATCAACGACATAATTTGTGCGGGTGCGGAGCCGCTTTTTTTCCTGGATTACATTGCCTGCAATCGAGTCGAGCCGGCAGTGATTGAGGAGCTGGTTGCGGGAATGTCCGAGGGTTGCCTTATATCGGGATGCTCCTTAATCGGTGGCGAGATTGCAGAAATGCGAGACACCTATCGCGAAGGAGAATACGACCTTGCCGGATTTGGTGTGGGTGTTGTTTCAAGGGAAAGAATGCTGCCCTCTTCGCAAGTGGCGGAAGGTGACACGATAATCGGGATTCCGTCGTCCGGACTGCATTGCAACGGCTTTTCTCTCGCACGGAAGGTTTTGGATAGATTGTTCGAGGGAGCATGGAGCGAAGTAAGCGGCGAGCTGGGCTGCTCGCCGGAGGTGGAGGTCACGCGGCCATGCAGAATATATGCCGCCGAGGCCAAGGCGCTGCTGGAATCGGGATTTGCCAAAGCCATGGCGCATATTTCGGGAGGCGGACTGCTGGATAACCTTCCTCGAGTGATGCCGAAAGGTTTGGGAGCGGTAATTGAAACTGGATCTCTGCCAAAACTGGCTGTTTTCCACATCATTTCGGAGTCCGGACCGGTTGAGCAACGGGAGATGTTTCGAACTTTCAACATGGGGATTGGCCTTGCGGTGGTTGTGGAGTCCCGGCTGTGCGCGCGCTGCATTGAGCTGCTGGACTCGATTTCGCCCGGCGCAAGGCCAATTGGGCGCGTTTGCCGCGTCCCTGGTGTACAATTGGTATGACTTTAAGAGGTGAATTCATGAAGCACTTTACTTTGGTATTTCTTGCATTCCTTGCCAGCGGAATTTTTTCGTTGGCAGGATGCGACGCGCTTTCAAAAGCTACCGGCATTACGGGCAACATTGCGGGCGATGTTGTGGATACGTCCGGCAATCCCGAAGCCTACAGAACCATTATTTTGGTATTTGCCGATACCGGAAAAATCAAAGACTCGCAAACCAGCGACGAGAACGGGCACTTTTACTTTTCAAAACTTGATCCTGGGAAATACAACATCTACGTGCAAGGTCCCAACGGTGAGGAATTTGTTCCGGTAAAGGAAGAAACTTACAATTTGCAATCCGGCCGCACACTGAATTTGGCAATTCGTATTGATACGAACAAAAAGCGCGAGCCCACCGTGGTCCTCAAGTAACATCCCGGTTTCATCTCAAGGCTCCGTTCCAGCTGCCGATAACTCGCATGAGTGGTTCGCGGCCTTTACACGATTGCATCCGGAATGCTTGCCACCGAGCGCAAGCTCGATGTGTCCGCGCACAATCTGGCAAACGTCAACACGACAGGATTCAAGGCGGAATTGGTGCGGGCCATCGCCGCGCCGGAAGTGCCGATTAGCCGTATTCCGGGTTTTCCCGAATCAGGCCGAGGTTTTGGTTCGGCTGCTATCGGTTACGAGACAAACGGAGTAATCGCATTCGAAACTGTTACCGACCATTCGAATGGGAGCACCGCGTTCACCGGCAATCCTTTGGACGCGGCGATCACGGGAAATGGCTTTTTCTCGATTCTTGCGGCGGACGGAACGGTTCGATTCACCCGAAATGGATCCTTTGCCGTCGATTCCGAAGGATTTCTAAGCACGGACGATGGCATGCGGGTTTTGGGACAAGCCGGGCCGATTGCCATTCCCGCCGGTGCGTCCGCGCAAATTTCTTCTGACGGGTCGGTTTTCTCGGGAGGCGAATTGCTGGACTCGCTTTCGATTGTAGAGTTTGACGACCCGCAAGGCTTGCGCAGGATTGGACACAATCTGTTTGCCGCCGACCGGCCTGGTACGCAGGTCGCTTCAAAAATCGAGCCCGGCGCGCTTGAAATGAGCAACGCAAACGCGATCGACTCGCTTATCGCGCTCATCGAAAGCCATCGGGCGTTCGAGGCGGGCGCGACCGCGATCCAAGCTGTGGATTCCACGCTGGAACGCGCAGTGAACACGGCCGGAGTTGTCGGATAGTGGTTTGAAATTTTGAATTAAGGCGGGTACTGGGCTGGACTGCGCGCGAGCGCGGAGGCCTCGCGGGATGACCGATTGATTCCCGCAAATCGCCCGCCGGAAAAAGGAGCCGGTATGCTTCGCGCGCTTTACACAGGTGCAACGGGCCTTAAGGCCCAGCAAACGATGACCGACGTCACGGCGAACAATATCGCCAACGTCAACACGGTCGGATTCAAGAAGGACAGGGCGGAGTTCCAGGATTTGATTTACCAGGTGCTTCGCGTCGCCGGGTCGCAGGCCGGAGGAGCGGCAGTGCTCCCGACCGGCCTTGAAATCGGTCTCGGGTCGCGCATCGCCGCTACGAAAAAGGACTTTACGCAGGGTTCCTACATCGAAACAGGGCGTACCTTGGATCTAACGATCGAGGGCGATGGATTCTTCCGTTTCACGCTTCCCGACGGAACCATAGGTTATTCCCGCGACGGCGCGCTGACGCTGGACGGCGAGGGCAATCTGGTCAATAACAGCGGATATATCTTGGATCCCGCAATTACTTTCCCCGCGGACGCCATTTCGGTAACGATTCAAACCGACGGCACCGTATGGGTGCAGTTGCCGGGTGAAACGGAGCTTTCGCAGGTTGGACAAATCACGCTTTCGAGGTTCGTCAACCCTGCGGGATTGCAGGCGGTCGGCAGCAACATGTTCCGTGAAACCGCCGCCAGCGGTGCTCCGACGGACGGCGTGCCGGGCGAAGAGGGATTCGGTACGACAAGGCAATATTTCTTGGAGCAGAGCAACGTGAGCATGGTGGACGAACTTATACAGCTCATCATCGCACAGCGCGCGTTCGAAACCAACTCCAAGACGATTCAAACGTCGGACGAAATTTTGGGTATCGCGGCCAATCTGAAGCGGTAACAGTTCGATGAAAGTCAAATTCGGGATGATTGCGGGTGTTCTTGCGGCAGTGCTTGCTGCTCACTGCGCCTTGCCTGCGGCCGCCGCGGGCATCATCATCCACCTTCATCGGGAAGCGGTTATTGAAGGGCCATATATCGAGCTTTCCGAAATTGCGGAGATTGATGCGCCTCAAGACAGGCTGGATGAAATCAAAGACTTGAGGCTGGGAATTGCGCCGGCCCTCGGCCGCGAATTCCTTTATAGGCGGACGGACCTCATCTCCAGATTGAATTTTGCCGGATACGCAGAAAGCGAATACTCGGTTACCGGAGCAGATTCCGTCTTAATCAAAAGGGCAGGGACCTCGATTTCCGGAAAGTCAGTTGCCGAATTTCTTGAATCTGAAATCAAGTCCCGGTTTGGCGAAAGCGCGAAGGTTGTTTGGAAGACAAAATTACCTGACCTGCAGGTAAGGCAAGGCGAAGTGGAACTGAAGCTTTCCTATCCTTCCGGGCGGGAAGGCGCATTGCCAATCTCTATACTAATTTGTGCGGACGGCAGCCTTGTCGGGCAGCATCCGCTTTCACGGTACGCTGCGTTTAAAGTACCGATTGTGTTGGCGCTCGAAACGATCCCGCGCGGCGCGGAGATTGCTCCGGGAATGATCGATTGCGAGGTGCGCACATTGCCTCCGGGGCGTCCCGTGGTGTCCACAATTGCGGAATGCATAGGGCTGGAGGCGAAAAGAACGATAGGCGCGGGCGAGGAAATTTCACCGGATTCGCTTTTAAAGCCATTCGACGTGTGCCAAGGTGATTCTGTTTCCGTTCGGATTTCACGGGGAGCCGTGGACATCGAGACTGAAGGAACGGCGATGGAATCTGGCTACCTTGGCGACCGCATCCTTGTCCGGATCGGCAGTACCGGGCGGTCGCTTCGCGGCATTCTTGCAGCTTCTGGTTTTGTGTTAGTGACTTTTGATGATGATGCCTAGCGTTACGGAGTGAAAATGAACAAATACGCCGTTAAAACTGCGATCGCGATGTTGTTTTTTGCGATTGTGTTCGGGGGAATTCCCGGCCGCGCGGATTCGCTTTTCCCCGCGGATTCGTCCGCGGTGGATTTATACCACCGCAAGCCGAAGAAATACCGTCCAGGCGACATTATTCTGGTCAAGATCGATGAGACCGCTCTGGCCCAAACCGAAACAACGACGGGGCTTTCCGGCGAACACAAAACCGACGTGGATTTCACCAATACGGGCATTCTCGATGCGGTGCTTAGCCCGCTCTGGCGATTGATCGGGCTCAATGGCAAGCTTTCGCAGAATACGAAGAATGAATACGACGGAAAAGGTGATACAGACCGCAAGGGGAAGCTTTCGGCTACGGTCAGCGTGCTGGTCGTGGATGTGCTTGAGGATGGGAACCTTGTCGTCGAAGGGCGCAAGGAAGTCAAGGTCAACCACGAAACGCAGATTCTCGTGATTTCCGGAGTAGTGCGCCCGCAGGACATAGACCAGGACAACACGATACCGTCCAACCGGCTTGCGGATACCCGCGTGGAATATGTCGGTGAAGGCGCTCTGTCGAAAAAGATGAAGCCGGGATTCATCAGCCGCGTATTCGACATTCTGTTCTAGAAAGGAGCGGATTTACATGACTTTCAGATACATAGCGTCGGCCGCATTGTTTTTTGCGCTGTTTTTCGCCTCAAATCAGGCGGAAGCGGCGCGGCTTAAAGACATTGCTTCCCTCGACGGCGTCAGGATAAACAGGTTGATCGGTTTTGGGCTGGTGGGCGGCCTCGCTGGAACCGGCGACGATCCCAAGTCCGCCGTTTACACGGCGGCGGCTATCGCGGGGATGCTGTCGCAGTTTGGCTTTCAGGTTGATCCGGCAAGTATAAAAGTGAAAAATTTTGCTGCTGTTGCAGTGACCGCGGACTTTCCGGCGTATTACAGAGGCGGGGACAAGTTGGACGTTACCGTTTCCTCGATCGGCTCGGCGAAAAGTCTTGAAGGAGGGATTCTTTACAGGACGATATTGACTGCCGATGATGGCGAAATTTACGCCGTAGCACAGGGGCCGGTCAGCCTGGGCGATTTTATCGGAGGAGGAGCCGGAGAAGCGGGTGGAAGGCAGAAGCGGAACACGACGGTGGGCCGTGTTGTCGGTGGTGCGATTGTCGAACGGGAGGTACCTTCAACGGTACTCAAAGAGGACGGCACTATCAGGTACAACCTTCACCAACCGGACTTTACAACCGCCCAAAATATCGCTTTGAGAATAGAAGAGCTGCTCGGTCGGGATTCCGCTTCCGCGCTTGATGGAGGAACTATTGCCGTGCGCGTGCCGGCTGCTTTCGCGAACGATCTGGTTCCATTCGTGTCAGTCCTCGAATCGCTGGACATCGAGACAGACGCGGTTGCAAAAGTTGTTATTAACCAACGCACAGGAACCATAGTAATGGGAGGGGATGTGGGAATTAAGCCTGTCGCAGTCGCACACGGCTCGCTGTCGATCAGCGTGGGCAACGACGGGGATGTTGATGCAGGCTCCGGCAGCGAAAGACGGAGCGAAGCGTTGATACGTGTTAATGCAGGCGATGTTGTTGCTGGACTGAATGCCCTGGGTGCAAAACCACAAGACATTGTCGCGATATTCGAAGCGATGGCTGCGGCAGGCGCTCTTGAGGGAGTTCTGGAAGTTATTTAATCCGTCTTTCCGTAAAGGTTTGCACTTGTTGGGGCGGAATAATCGTACCGGCTAATTAAAGGTATAATCAGCGCGTGGGCGGCAACAGGCTTGGTATTGTCGGATGCGGCGCGATCGGCCGCGATGTGGCATACGCAGCTGCGCTGGGCGATTTGCCGCTTTCGCTTTATGCGCTTTGCGATATAGTCCCGTCAAAGGCGGTTGAGTTGCGCGAAAGCGCCGGGTCATCCTGGTCGGCCCATGGGACTTTCGCGGATTCGCCTCCGTTTGTGTTGGCGCTTGAAGATCTGGTCGCGGAATGTGACTACATTTTGGAATGCGCCTCTTCAGATGCTGTCAAGGATGTAGTTGCGGCCGGCACTGCAGCCTGTGTTGAAACCGACAGGCCGCGAACAGCCGTCATTATGAGCGTGGGCGGACTTGCGCAAATATCCAACGATGAGCTTAGATACGCCGAAGTGGGCGGTCTTCGCATTGCGGTTCCCAGCGGAGCTATCGGCGGATTGGATGCAATCCTTGCGATGCGTGAGTCGGGGGTATTTTGCGCGACTTTGACCACGACCAAACCCCCCAAATCACTTGGAAGAAGCGATAAGGAAGCGGCTGTTGTGTTTGAAGGTTCTGCGTCCGAAGCCATCAAGGCGTTTCCAAAGAATATTAACGTGGCGATGACGCTCTTTCTTGCTTTGGGAAGCAATGTGCCTTTGACCGTTAAAATTGTTAGCGACCCGGCTGTTTTGGTGAATACACATCAAGTGGAAGTGGAAGGCGGTGCCGGAAAGGTGACGATAACGCTTGAAAACGAGCCGCACCCTGAAGTGCCGCGGACAAGTTTGCTTGCCGCCAAAAGCGCGATTGCGACACTTCGCAAGCTCGCCGCTGGATTCGTCACTGGAACATAATTTTTGGCCGCGATTTAACCTCGTTAACTTGCTTGAGGAAGCCAGTTTATGCTTAATGACCTTGAATTGATTAAACTAGCGCTTGCAGAAGACATCGGAACGGGCGACATAACAACGGAAGCGATTTCGTCGGTAGTATCGGCTCGCGAGGCTTCGGCGTCCCTGGTCGCGCGCGAGTCGGGAGTGCTTTCGGGAAGCCAACTGGTACACTTTGTCTATTCAGCACTTCCCGGAGTTGTCGAGGTTAGATTCAGATCTGCAGACGGTGCCAGGTTCGATTCCGGTGCGACAATCGCGGATTTGCGAGGCGATCCGAAAACGATACTGACAGGCGAAAGGCTTGCACTGAATTTGTTGTCAAGGATGTGCGGCGTCGCTACGCGCACGCGCCAACTCGCCGATCTGATTTCCGACACTGAAACAGAAATACTGGACACACGAAAAACGACTCCGCTTTGGCGCAAGTGGGAAAAGCGCGCGGTTCTTCACGGGGGAGGGGTGAACCACAGGATGGGGCTGTACGATCACGTTTTGGTCAAAGACAATCATATTCGGGCTGCCGGCGGGCTAAGAAAGGCGCTTGAAGCGGCGCGTGACGGCTCCTCTCCCGTGTACAAGCTTGAGGTCGAAATCGAATCGCTCGCGGACCTTGAAACTGCAATCGAGCTCGGTGCGGATTGGGTGATGCTGGATAATATGTCTCCCGCCGACGTCAAAAAGGGCGTGGAGATTGCACGCGGCCGTGTTGTGCTTGAAGCATCGGGCGGCATAAACGCTTCCAACATTCGGGAATACGCCGAAACCGGCGTTGATTACGTTTCTTCCAGCGAAATCACGCAAAGCGCCCGGCCGCTGAACCTCGCGCTGGATTTCCACTAGCCCAAATGCCCTATAATCTCGTACCGGAGGTGCCACATGTTGGTAGTGACCGATATCGGCAACACACATACGGTTGTCGGCGTGTACGACGGGAGCGATCTTTTGGGTACCTGGCGCGTTGTCAGCGCCACCCATAGGACGTCGGACGAATATGCTGCTTATGTGCTTAGTTTATTTGCGCTTCAGAAAATTGACGCATCAGAGATTTCGGACGCGATAATCGGCTCGGTTGTTCCGGCGCTCACCGGCGTCTGGGAAGACGTTTGGAAAAGGGCTACGGGAGTCGCAGCGATGGTGGTAGGCCCGGGAATGAAAACCGGCTTGGATATCCAGTACGAAAATCCGCGGGAGGTCGGCGCGGACAGGATTTTAAATTGTGTGGCCGGTTTGGCCAAGTTCGGCGCACCCCTTATCGCCGTCGATTTCGGCACGGCGACTACGTTGGATGTTTGTCTTAAGCCGAATGTATATCTTGGCGGCATGATCGCTCCCGGAGTGCAGCTTGCGCTCGACGCGCTTACCGCGCGCGCGGCGCGGCTGCCGAATGTCAGTTTGCGCGCCCCGGAACAGGTCGTTGGCCGGAACACCGTGGATTCAATTTTGTCAGGAACCTTTTACGGTTACGTGTCTCTTGTGGACGGGCTTATAAGGCGCGCTTGGAACGCGATAGGAACGGAAACCGGAGTTGTTGCAACCGGCGGACTGGCCGAAAAGGTGTTTCAGCACAGCGAACTGATTGGTCACATCGAGCCGCATTTGACGCTGGATGGGCTTCGACTGCTGTACGAGATGAACAATTAAATGGTTTCGAATTGAATAACGGTTTCTCCGCGTCCGTCTTAACAACGCGAGGCGCGCCTTCTGGTAGAATTGGCAGCCTTTGGCAAGGAGGCTTCGATGCCGCGTTTGCGCTGTTTTTGCGCCGCGTTACTACTCGCAACGATTTTTGTTTTGGCTGTGGCCGGCTGTGAAGGGCTCGGCCTGCCGGGCGCGCCCGCAGATCGCACGGAAAGCCGCGCGCCGAAGGAAAAGGATGTAGAAGCTCCGCCCAAAACTCCGGTCGAAAAAAGCGATTACATCGGCGAAAACGGCGGCCGGCTGGCATTCGGAAATTGCGAGCTCATCGTTCCCCGCGGAGCGCTTCGCTCCAAGCAGTACGTTACGGTTAAATTCCCTCAGGAGCAACATGGTCAGGCCATAAAAGAGACGCATCACCAGCTTTTTCCGACCGGCTTCATATTTGAAAAACCCGCGCTGATAAAAATCAAATACGATCCGGGCAATCTTTCGGGATTCGAAGCGGAAGACCTGGTGGTGGGAATTTTGGTCGAAGGCGTATGGAGGGAAATCGGCGGAAGCATCGTCGACGCCGACAATTTAACCGTAAGCGCTCCGCTGGATTACCTGTCGGAGGTGGCGCTGGTCGTCAAAAGCACGAGCCGGGCGAAAGTCAACGCGCCGCCAGATGCTTCCTTCACGTTCGCCACGATCGCTCTCGAAGACGGCAGGCAAAGGGTTGAATACGATGCCGCCGCGTCCAGCGATACCGATGGAAAGATAGTGCGGTACGACTGGGACTTTGACGGCGATGGTGTGTTCGATTATTCCAGCCCGACTTCTCCCGCGGCTTCGTACCTATTTCCCAAGGTTGGCGTTTACACAACTATATTGAAGGTGACCGATAACGGTCTCAAGCCTAATGTTGCGTTCGCGACCCAGCCGATTGAAATTGATATGCTTTTTCCTCCAAAGACTCCTGACAAGCTCGGAATCAACGTTTCCGTTAATCCTCCCGGCGGGAAGGTGCCGATTACGCTCAATTTCGCAGCGAGTGCGGTGGGCGGCATGTCACCGTACCGTGTGCTTTGGGATTTCGGCGAAGGCAAAACCGCCGAAATTATGAATCCGTCGTACAAGTTCGAAAAGGAAGGGAAGTACAAGGTCAACGTCTATCTCGCCGACGAGTCAGGCCAAGAGCTGGCGCGCCAGCTTACCGTGAATCTCCAAAGCTATGGACTTGAGCCCAAGTACCAACTTCCGCTAAAGGTGTCGCTTGTTCCGAGTGCCGAATCGGGCGACGCCCCGTTTGCGGTCGATTACACGATTAAGGTGAAGAATGGGCGCGAGCCTTTCAAATGGAAGCTGGAATTCGGGGACGAACCAGCGGATGCTCCAATCGAGCCGGGTAGCGGCGCAAAGGTAACCCACACTTACGAGCGTCCGGGGCTTTACCTGGCACGCATTATAGTTACGGATGCGGATATGGCGACCGGAACCGCTTTCGTCTTGGTAACTGCTCGTGCAGCAGAAGGCGGGGCGTCGCTTGAAGGCAGGGAAACCGCCCGCGACTATTTCTCCGCCCGCTTTGGTAGATTCGGGCTTGTTCCCAGTCAGTCCAAGGAAAACCCGCTAGTATTTTCGTTCATGGTAAAGGGAACCGGAAGCGACGCGCTTGTCTCCTGGGACTTCGGGGATGGATTTAAAAGCTCGGAGCCTTCGCCAAAGCATGAGTTTGCAAAAGAGGGCGTTTTTGAAGTGAAGGCGGAAATCGTAGAATCCGGGGAAAGGCGCTCCGAAACCCTTTATCTTCCCGTGGGAAGCGTTCCAACAGTTGCGATCCAAGGCGATCGCACGGTGAAAGGATTAGCTCCGCTGGCGTTCGCTCCGGTTTGTATCGCGAACGGTCTCAATCAGCCTGCTGAATACACCTGGGATTTCGGGGATGGCGCAACTTCTTCGGAGGCGTCGCCATCGCACATTTTTCCTGCAGAGGGAACTTACAACGTTACGGTAACGGCCGTTTCCGGTGAAACGCGTGCGGTTTCGGAACCAATCCAGGTAGTGGTGCTTCCAAGGGCGGAGGAGCTGCGCAATCCTGTTTTGTGCTCGATCCGTGGAGAAAACGAAAGCGTCGCAGAGATATGGATGTTGGATGCTTCTGGAGAGCAGGGATACAGGCTTCCGATCTCAATTCATGCACCGACAGGCGCGGGTTTGTATTTAAGTCCGGATGGTGCATACGCGGGATACCTTACAGAAGGCGGAGTTGCGGTTATCGAAACTTGGACCGGCCTGGAATCGTTTTCATTTGTTCCCGCAGAGGGGAAGGCGGTCGGGGTCGCTGTTCCCAGGTTCGGAAATCCGGTTTTTGTTTCCGTGGAAAAGGAAACTTCCAAGTCGGTGTACGTGTATTCATCCAAAAGCGGGCTAGTAGATTTGACCCCGGAGGAATGCTCGGCGGACCTTCTCGCGATTACGGATGTTGGTGATTCGATTCTGCTTGCATGCCGGAAAGGACAGGAAAAAACCGCCTCCTTAATTCGACTTGACTTTGATGCGGAATCTGGAAGATGGGGCAAGCCGAGCGAGCTTGCAAGCGACGTACAGGATGCAGCCATCAGCGGTGACGGCAACGTAATTTTGTTTGTCACCTCCAAACGGGCTTTGATGGAATTGGCTGGAGACTCGGGCGTCGAGCAAGTGAGCGGCTCGGCTGCCGTGAAGTCCTCGCTCACACTTTCGAAAGACGGTCATTTTGCAGCTTGGATTGAAGGAGTTTCCGGAAGTCAGAATAGGATTATGGTTGCCAAGCGTACCGATGAAGGTCACCTTGAAATGGCAGACTTCACCGAGGCAACCGGCATCTCCGCGGAACGTGTTGCGCTTTTGCCGTCTGGAAATTCGCTTGTCGTCTATTCGACGCT
The DNA here is from genome assembly GCA_039961635.1 of bacterium. Classification (NCBI taxonomy): domain Bacteria; species bacterium. The sequence continues at coordinate 28,960 of JABRWB010000014.1, read as the reverse complement.
TAAAACGGGCGATGATGCGGTGGAATCGACCGGCTTGTTCCTTATAGACGCAACGGTGCCGAATCCGTTGCCGGTTTTTATCGCGAAAGCCGGACCCGAATTTTCGATTGCGAGCGCACGTTAGGATCGATGCAATGCTAGTTTGTTAGTCAGTTCATTGGCCACTGGATAACGCGATTGACATCGTCTGGCGAGGCAAAATATAGAATCGGCGTGGATGTTGGCGGAACATTCACACACGGCGTCGTGCTGGACAAGGACAGAAGGCTTGTCGGCTCCGCGATGGTGCCGACGACTCACCAGGCAAAGCTGGGAGTTTCCGAAGGAGTCGTCAGGGTTCTCGAATTGCTCATAGAGCGCACAGGAATCTCGATTGAGCAAGTTGACTTGATTGCCCATTCCACAACCCAGGCGACCAATTCGATCCTCGAGGGGGATGTAGCGCCCGTCGGACTGACGGTGATTGTGCCCGAAGCCCACATCGGATTTGCAAAAAGACTGTTTGGGGAGTCAGCGATCGAACTGGGCGAAGGCAGCTCAATCCCGATGATTGTAAAACTGATCAAGGATTCAGAGCTGCCACTTTGGGCTGAAACCTCTATTGGATTATTAAGATTGTTCGCGGAAGTTCCATCCCTTGCCATTGTGGAATCCAGAGGAACGGAAGATCCTACAGGCGAGCTTGAGCTTGACATTCTGGCGGAGTTTGAAAAGGAAGGTATTTCCTCTGGAAAGGCTGTGGTCAGGGCTTCCGAATTATCGGGCAGGCTGGGTGTGAAGCTCAGGGCGAAGACTGCGGTGGTAAACGCGGCGATGATCCCCAGAACGGTTGAAACAGCGCGTTACACAAGAGAAGCCGTTGATAGGCTGATGCCCGGAAAGAAGCTGATGGTGATGAAAAGCGAGGGCGGCGTGATGGACGCGCAAGAAATGGAAAAGCGCCCGCTCTCTTGTATTCTAAGCGGACCCGCCGCGGGAGCAAGCGCCGCGTTGCATGTCGCCAAGATCAGCGACGGGGTGTTTTTGGAGGTCGGGGGCACTTCGACGGACATAAGCCTGATTCTTGCCGGAAAAGTGCGCAAGCAGCCCGCGCGCGTGGGCGGGCATATATTGCATACGCGTTCGCTTGACCTACGGACGGTCGCGGCTGGTGGTGGCTCGCTCCTTTGGTTCGACAAGCGCGGGCGCGCGCGATGCGGGCCGCGCAGTGCACATATAGCAGGGCTGAAATATCTGTCTTTCCCTTCACCGGAAGACGTGAACCGCGCCGATTTGCTGAAAATCGGATTCGGCTCGACGCCCAAAAAGCTGGCGGAAAAGAGCGGGTGTAAATATGCGACAGCCGAAATAAACGGAAACTTGTACGGGATAACTTTAACAGATGCCGCTAATTTTCTCGGCCTTATTCCTGAAAGCGATCCCGCGTACAGCGCAGGTGGACTTGTATTTACAGCCTTCGAGGCCGTTGCGCGCGAAAAGCGTGTTCCTGCCAAAAACATTGCAGAAAAAATGATAGCGGAATGCCGCGAACGCGTAGTTGCCGCGGTCCGCGAGCTTGCCAAAGATTACCAGGCAAGAATACAAGAGCTTCGCATTGTAGGCGGTGGCGGAGGCGTGAATTCGATTATCGAAGGCGTCGCAGAGGCGCTGGGGAGGCCGTATGAGGTGGTAGAGCATCCCGAATCGATTTCCGCCATCGGCGTTGCTGTTGCCGTATCCACCTTTACTCACGAGGTTTTTGCGGACAATCCGTCCGAAGAGGATTTTTCAAAACTGAAATCGCTTGCTCGATCCGAGCTGGGCCGAGCCGGCGTGCCCCCCGATCAGATGCGGTGCTCTTTCGAATACGATCCGAAAATGAAGGTGTTGCGCGTGGAAGCGGAGGGGACTTTGCGCTTTGAGGAAATGGAGAGGGTGATGTCCGCGTCGGAGCTGGCGGATCGCGCGGCCGCCTTGGCGGGAAATGGCTCCGAAAGCGTTGAAACGGTTTTTGATTCCGGTATGTCGGTGGCATTCAAAGTGTCCTCAAGGTCGCCAGGATTATCGATCCGCAACTCGGAAATCCTGGTTTGCCTTGACAGGATGGGCCGCTCGCTGCTGGTCAAGTCGGGCGCAAACTGGCAACCTTGCAGCGCGGACGATATTGTGCCTGTGGTACGAAAGCTGATTGCCGAGAGCACGAAGTTTACGGATTCAGGAGAGATGATTCCAGAAATGTACGTTCTGTCGCCAACAGGGATTCTGGATCTATCGAGCTTCGTAACCGAGCGTCAGGTGCTGGCCGCGGTTTCGGCTGTAGTAGACGATTTATCGGGGAAGTGCCTGGCGATATCGAGAGCGCGGGATTAGCTGCGGCTGATCCGGCGTATGGGCAGGATTGTCGTATCCGATTGTGCTAAACTCGTCTTGCCTCTGTTGGTAAGTTGTTGGCAAGCTTTTTGTTGCCGCGGGGAGGAGCCATGCGCAAGTTTTGGCCGTTTTTAGCGATTTTTGCGGTCTCCGTCTTGATTTTCGGGCTATCCAGGCCCGCCAGTGCGGAGATATACAACTTCGTCTTTCTTCATACCGGGGACACCGAAGGACACTTGCTGCCCTTCACCCTGGATGATCCTGCCTACGCGCAATTGGGCACCACCGGCAAGCCGGTTGGCGGCATCCCCAAGCGCCATATGTTCATTACGACGAAGCGTCAGGCGAAGAAGCTCAATTGGGTTCTTTTGGATAGCGGCGGAGCTTTGGGCGGTACGCCGCTTTCGAACTTATACCAGGGCTTCGTCGACATCGAAATGATGAACCGCCTCAAGTACGACGCCATGGCTCTGGGGCTGCGGGAATTTGGCTTCGGGCAGGAAGTGCTGAAAGACAGAATGGCGCAAGCAGAGTTTCCAATGTTATGTGCAAACGCAAAACGCGCTGATTCCGGGGAACTTGTTGGAAAGGCCTATGCGATAATCGAGCGCGGCGGATTGAGGCTCGGCGTGTTCGGACTTATTTCCGGGCAGGCGGCGGATCGGATTAATCCGAATTTGATCGAAGGTATTTCGTTTGATGACCCCATAGCGACCGCAAAATCCCTAATTGCCGAACTTTCTGCAAAGTGCGACGTGATAATAGCCTTGACCCATCAGGGAATCGCCGCGGACATCCAGCTCGCCGTCGAATGTCCCGACATCGACATTGTGGTAGGCGGGATGGATGGCACCGAGCTTGAAGTTCCGATGCTCGTGGGAGACACGCTGATCGTACATGCCGGAAAATGGGGCAAAAAAGTTGGGATGCTTAAATGCACCTTTGAGGGTGAAAAGGAGTCTGGATACAAAATACGTTATTTCGACGAAACGCTCATCCCGATGGACGGGAAGTGGGTGGATAACACAGATATCCTGAAAATCCTTCGCGACTACGAAAAGAAGCTCGATTCCAAACTCGGCGTCGTCATTTGCGAGCTGGATAAAGACTACTCCGACCTCAAGATACGTGCAACCGAAACCGAACTTGGGAACTTGTGCGCTGAAATCGCGCGGGAATTCGCCGGTACGGACATCGCATTTCTTTCCGCGGCAAGCGTGCGCGCCTCGCTGCCGGGCGGCCCTGTAACCGTCGGAGACGTTTACAGCGCGTTTCCCTTCGATCACGTTCTGGTCAGCTTCGAGTTAACTGGTGCCGAAATTCAAAGGCTTTTGGATCAAGGCGCATCGAAAATAGGCAGGCCCGGTTTTCCGCTTGTTTCTGGATTGTCATTCGGGATATTTGGGGGCAGGGCGTATGAAGCAGCGGTTCGGGGCGTTAATCTCCTGCCCGACTCCTCATACACTGTTGTTACGACGGATTACATCGCGAGCGGAGGCGACGGATACGGCGTTTTTCAAGACAAAAAGCCGCTTGTCTACACCGGCGTTTCTTTGCGCGACGCGGTCGAAGCGTATCTGCGGCAGCATTCCAACGCATCGTTTGCTGCTGACGGCAGAATTTACTTTTTGACCGAGCAGCCGGAAACAACTGAAGTTTACATTCCCGAGGAAACGGACACAGAGCCGGAAGCGGCGGAGCCCATTGAGGCCGCACCGGAAGTTCCTCTGGAGGGCGAAATCGTGAACCTCGAAGACGTTGCTCCCGAGGGGTCTTCCGGGCAGCCCGTTATGGTCGAGGAAATTTATCTTGGAGTGGCGGAACTCACGGAGGATAATCTTCACTATGCATTCGCCGTGCTTCCAAGGGAGTCCGGCGGTGCGCAGTTGTACGAGTTCAGGTTGACGGTTACAAACGTCGGGGACATCAACAAACTGATAAACTTCAAAACTTTCCAACGCGTGGACTTCCGCGTCAAGGAGGAAAACCGCCTGGTCTGGAATTGGGCTGCCCGAAGGTACTGGAAAAACGAGGTGGACTCACTTACACTGCTTCCCGGCGAATCGCTTTATTTCAACGCATTCTGGGACGGCTCGGAAAACAGCGGCGTCCAGGCCGGCAAGAAACTGTATAAGTTCGAAGGAGAATTCCTTTATACGCAAGGCAAAACGCTCGGATTCACCAGCTTGCTTGAATGGCATCCACAGGCCATCGGCGCGGCTCCAGCCTTGACAACTGCGCCTTCCGCCGCTGCCGAAGAACAACCTGAAGCAGGCGCTCCCTCGGAGGAGGCAAGCCCTCCGGAAGGCGAGAGTGGTTCGGAAGAAGCTGACGGCGGCGAAGAAGGCGAATCGGGTGACGGCGGCTCCGAAGAAAGCGGCTCTGGCGGGAGCGGCTGGTTTTAGTCCATGGAGTCCTATTGGTCCGAAGCAGATAGAGTGATTCGGAGGGACGCCGATTGGATTCGATAATCCATTTCTTCGACGCGCTTTTAAGTCTGTTCAGCGTCGACGGCGTGGTTTTGTTTGTTTTTGTACTGCTCGGCCTGATGAGCGTTGTTGACACGCTCAACCTGTCCATTCGCGTGGCCGGTGTTCTGACCAAACGCCTTGCAATTGCGCTTTCGCTTTTCAATATTCTGATGGTTTTCTCCCGCATGTCGAACATGATTCAGGCGCCTTTCGTCGGCGGGATGATTGACAGCGCGGTGAACCAGGTAGCGGCGCAGGGTGCCGGGCCGTTACTTGAAACGGCCAACGAAATCACTGCATTCGACATCGTGTTGCCCAAGTTCCGGATGCTCGTTCTTGCCTATACTTTCGGAGCGATGATCGGCGCGTTTTTGACGCCGACGTTTCAGCGGATTTTTTCGGCGGTGATTCTTGATTTCGAACAGCGCAAGAGCATGGCCCGCGCCGCCGCGATGATTTTCAATCCCGTCAATCTGCTCCGCCTCAAGCTTCCAGGTCGCGAGCATTTCCAAAAATACATGGACTGGCGCCGGATACCCAAAGGATTCCTTTTCTGGCACCTGTTCGTCACTACGTTTTATACCATCGGAGTGCTTTCGTCGTTGCTTGCGGGCGCGATGCTCCCCGAATTCCGCGCCACCGCCGCGACTCTGTCCGGGCTGGTAAACGGCATAGCGACTTTCCTGCTTTTTATGCTTGTCGATCCGACAGCCGCGCTTATAACCGATCAATGCATTCTGGGCAAGCGTCCGGAGACCGATATCAAGGTGATGAACTTTTACCTGATATGGACGAAAATTGCAGGTACATTGCTTGCGCAGCTTTTTCTGGTTCCGATGGCGGAGTACGTCGGCTGGGCTGCCAAGGTGGTGCATGCGTTTTCAGGCTCCGGAACTCCGGCAATCTAGTCCGTCGGTTATCATTGATACGTGGAGACCAAATCGAGTCCTTCCGGGCCGCCATCCCCGTCCGCCGTTCTGACCACGCGCGAAAAGCGTGAAAAAAAGACGCGCAGGTTTTCGAAAGCTGTCAAAGGGCAGATCGCGGTGTTGATCACTGTCGCTGCAGTTGCGACAGCTTTGTCGCTATTCGTCATGCTTTATATTCACCTGACCAAGTCCTATGCCCGAGCCGGAATTGTCAGGAATCTCGAACCGATGTTGAACAGAGGACGCGTGTTTCTTGGTGTCGCTTTCGAAAAGGGAACCAAAAGCTCACTTGTCGCTTTTTCACCGGAATCGAAGGAAGCTTTGAAAATTGCCGATCTTGCCGTTGAAAACATCGCCTCGGTTAATTCAGCAAAGACCAGGCTGGTTTATCTCGAAGACGCCGATGTTCCATCCCGGTTTTTGTGGCGGATTTTGTTTCCGGGCAAAATTCCTTCAGATTTATGCGTATTGGACGGCCCGGAGCGAAAAATCAAGGTCTTATCAAGCGGATTGCCCGGGGAAATTCTTTCAGCAAATTTCGGCAAAATCGGTATATGGGGGGATTCCGACGACCGGGTGTTTTTTACTTTCGTTACTGTGCCTCAAACACTGATAGCCACAGGATATCCAAGAACTGTGCGCCATTCCATTTTCGATACTGAAGCAGGTTCACGGAATTGGACAGGTCTCAAATCCGTTCCCGTGAGGACGATCCTGCGGGATGTCCTGTTCGGGCAAGACGAAACCTGGGTCGCGCTAGTCGGCCGAACCAATCAACTGCTTGTATTCGACAACGACGGGGAGGTTAAGGCCGAAATTCCTCTCGCGGACGAGCCGCGGTTTCTTATCCGGCTTCCAAGCGGCGATGTCGCACTCATTGCGGATGACCTTGCTCGAAACGACCTCGGCAATGTAATTCGCGTATTTCACGAGCCTAACGAAATTTACAGAACCGCACTTGAATTGCAAAAGCATGTCAGAAGGCCGAGAATAGACAGGCTGAACGGTCTAATGTTTTATGTTACGCTTGAGGCGGAGTATTCGCAAAGCGGAAGCGCAGAGGAGCGGCGCAGGCCGGATTTCTATTATCAGGTGCACAAGATTTCACTTTCCGATTTGGACAGCGGCCGCACGTTGGGGCCGGAAGCCGCAGAAAAAGTCGTCAGATTCAAGCAGGAATCGGGCAAAGGTTTTTACGACCTCGACATTCGCTCCAAACTTGTGATCTTCCAGGAAAACGGCAAAGTCTGGTCGGTGAATTACGACGGCAGCGGCAGGAGCGAGGTCTGGTCACCAAATGGAATGAGGCTTCATTGGGTGCAGGTTTTGTATGGGAACTAGACTCAATCTTTTTTAGTCCTAAAAGGGGCAGGCTGATTATCCCTGTCTTTTATTTTCGCCAAATCCGCGGGCTTAACCGCAATTGTTTTTTCCTTGGCAATCAATACCTTGCCCGTTCCCAGCCCTTTCGGCTTTCTGAGATTTTTCATTTGAGTGTAGGACACTTCCACGGTGTTGTCGCCCTTCAGCTTGCTGTTGGCTGCCGCGATAATCGCCGCATCGCGCTTGGCGCAATCCGAAAGGGGCGCTTTACCCGTCAAAGCGATCACCCAGCTTCCCGCCGCATCCCTGACATGAAAAAACCAGTTCGGTGTTGAGCCGAATTTTCTGTAAAGCGCGTCGTTTGACCGCGCGGAAAGCCCAAGCACAATAGGCGTTCCGTCGTCGGCAAAGTACAGCCTATGACGAATTCCGAGTCCACGAAGCGCTGCCAGGGTGCTTTCGGGAGCAGTGGTTTCCCGGATCTCGGCATTTTGCTTGCTCGTGATTCGATTTTTCAAATCATCGCCGGATTCAAGCGCCGCTATCCGCTTTTCAAGTTCCGGTATGGCCCTTTGATATCGCGCCGCCCCTGCAGCGAGCCTGGAGGCAATGGCGCCCGGCGAAGGCATTTTGTCCCTTGACGCCAACATCGTCCCGATCAGTTTTTCCATCTCGCGAAGGCATCCAAGTAGTTTTGCTTTGGTTTCCGCCTGCGAATACAGCTTTGCAATGTCATGCCTCGAAGGCGACACCCCGGAATTCCGGCCAGCACCCTCGTAAAACAGCGCCGCCACCGTTTCAAGGCACCTCCACTTGGATGCCTTTGCAAGTTCCTCGCGAAGTCTTTCCAGCTTCCTTGATTTCGCGTCCTTCCCCATCCGAATAGAGGGAACTGAATCCCTTACTGCATTCACCAGGAAAAACAGCCTTTGTGCAAAATGCTCCGGCAGGGCACCGGCTGCTTCCGCAACCCCAAGCACGGCCTCCAGGGTTTCCGGATTCCGGAGCGATTCGAAAGCGCCGAACAAGCTTTCCGCGGTTGATCCCTCCGACACCAGATTCGCCTTTGATTCGCCCGGATTAAGGCCCGCAATTTGCAAAATACGATTTGCAGACTCGCGCGTCAGCCCCGTAAACCGCTCCAAAAGCGCTTCGACAAGAGGTTTGTCCCGGCTTTCAGTGGAGATTTGGCTGGCGATATTACTCCAGTCTCCCCAAGTAAGCAGCTCCGGAGAAAGCTTTGAGAGCGGCGGCGGTTCTATATAGGGCTTTCCGACCGAAATCGTCCGGAACCTGCTGGAAGTTGCATTAAAAAGCTTCGCTGAACCGAGTACGATCCTTTTGTCGGACAGTAGAAAAGCGCCGCTGTGCCGTCCCATTATCTCGATGACAATCACCCTTTCGACCGATTTGTCAAATTTTTGCATTCGATTGAATACCAGTTCTACGCGGCGTTCGCCAGGAGGCCTGAACGCGCCGGTTAGAAGCGAGTTTGCCAGATGGCTTCTCATAACTTCCCCGAAATTGCTTTCTGTCTTCGCTTCGCTAAACTGCGCCGGCAACTCGCTGCAGAATCCCACTCCCGGATGTCCACTGCTGGTTGAAAACAAGAACCAAATGGAGCATCTTTGAGCGGATAGATTGACTCCGAAAAGATATCTTCCGAAAGAATTTACATCAAGGACGCGAGCGCCCGTCCAATCTTGGGCCAGTGCATCGATAACAGCCTTAAACTCGAAGACATCCACGAACCCATGATACAATCCAATGGGCCGGATGAGGGGACCGGTCGGGAACAAATCCTGCGACAGAGGGTCTAAACACCGGCAGATGTCTTTGGTAGTTATCTCTGTGGATAACCGCTTCAACGCGACCGAAATGAACGAGCTGATAGCCAGGTGTCAGCTCGGAGACTTGGGCGCGTTCGACGAGCTTATCACCCGCTACCAAAAGTACGTGTTCAACCTCGTCTACCAGCATTTGGGCAATGTGGACGATATTGAGGACATCGCCCAGGAGATCTTCCTGCGTGTATTCAGGTTCATCCGCAAGTACCGGGGCGAAGCCTCTTTTGAGAGCTGGATATACAAAATCGTCCTCAACTATTGCCGCAGCTACGCAAGGCGACGTTCGATGCTGGCCAAGCTTTTCTTCGTTCCGGTCGAGCGGGACGAGGAAAAGTCCGTGGACGTGATTGAGAACCAGCCTGATGTGGCCAGCAATCCGCAAGTCCTATTCGAACACAGGCAGGTTGCCCAGAGCATTATCGAGGAGCTCCGCAAATTGCCCCACATTTACAGGGATATCCTCATAATGCGGGAAGTGAACGAGCTTTCCTACGAAGAGATTTCGGCGATTTTGGGTATATCAATAGGGACCGTAAAAAGCCGCATCAGCCGCGCAAGGTCCATGATCAGGGATAAGGTGAAGATTTAGTGGTCGGAAACGAATGGTGGCAGTTGATCAGTGCATACCTGGACGACAGGCTGGAGCCTGCCAAGCGCGCGGAATTTGAGGAGCGTTTAAAATCGGATGCAGCCTTAAGAGCTGAAGTAATGTTCCAGCGCAGGATAAAGAACTATCTCCAGCGCCTTCCCAAGGTCGAAATCCTTAACGATAACTTCAAAAGCCACCTTTTGCGCCGTGTTGACAAGGAGCTTATCCCGGTTAAGCGCAATTACCGGCTGAACTATGCGACGGTAACGCTCTCCGTTATCTTGGTGTCTTTCCTTTTCGGCGGGATTGCCCTTGGAATTACTGGATTGGTCAATTGGCTTGATCGGACTGAAAAATATATCGTAAGCGTTGAAAGGACTGTTGGGCCGCAAAACCGCCTTGCTTCTCCGGGTGTTTCAGGAGGGGTTAAAAACCAGATTCTTGAAGCCAGCGCCAGACAAAAAGTGTTGTTCGAGGTTGTTGGGGTTGCACCTGAGGAATTTTTCTCACGTGTTCTTTCCAGCTACGCCAGCGGCGAAGCGGTTCGTGATGTCGTCGCGCCGTTTTTCAATCAGACAACCATTTTTGACGGCGCTACGGTAAATCCTCCTGGCGGCGCTTCACTGCCGGGACAGCAAAATCTGCTTAGGTTTGCCGGAAGCCTTCCTACGGAAGTCCATCTCGTAATTCCGAGTTCCAAATACGATAGATTCCGCGATTTCATGGCACGCCAAGAAGGCGTGATTCCGCCAACCATTTTTATGTCCGCCACAAACAATATCCAAGAGGCGGGCAACATTGCTGTGGATATTAGGTTTAAGTCGTTTGAATCACGGTGATCGGCTCCCAATAAGCGGCATTCCGCAAAACCTTTAGTCTCTTCTAGAAGTCTCTTCTAACGCTGTAAGCCTATTGGCCGGTATCTTCGTTTTCCTTCGATGCGGCCATTTTTTCAAGTTTCGCGAGCAATTCATTCCGCTTTTTTGTTTCGTTGCCGTCGTCCTCGCGAATTTTGCCCGCCGTAGATGTGGCCGCGATTATCCGCCTTACTGCCCAGAACGCGAAGATCGAAATAATCGAGATGACAAGGATGGTAAGGGCTGTAAATTTTGTCAGGAGCACTGCCGCTGGTGTTTCCGGATTCAAAGCTTGTTCCTTGAGGATTGTCAGAGCCTTGATTTGATGTCATCCCAGGAGGCGAATTCGCCGTCAGGATACAAATAAACGTAACGGCTTTTGGATTCGGGCGACAGAAGCAGAAAATCCTTGAAGCAAACCGAGTGGACGGCCGTCGCGCAATCCAGAAGAACCAATATTTCAGTATCTTCGGCCATCGGCTGCAGGCAATTTGGGCACTCCGTACCGAGATAATCGGGCATATTGACTGATTGCTCCCCCATTTCCTCAAGAACGCGCATTCTGGCCTCGTCAGCCTTCATCGCCTTTTCACGTTCCTGCTTTTTTTTCTCCGCAAGAATTAATAGGGTGTCCTTTTCCGCCCGGAATTCTTTGTCCAGCTCTGCGATGGGATTTCGCATTTGATATCGCTTTAAAAGCATTATCGAATAAATTAAAATCACCACCAATGCGAACAATATTACTGATGGGATCAAAAGGGCTCTAATCAAATCCGCCGAAATCGCGAAAAGCGACGCTTGCCCGGAAAGAATTGCCATAACCGGCTGAATCATATTCCGTTTCCTCCTCTGTCCTGGCCGGAGAAACGCTCAAGCTCCTCTTTCAGTTTCCTGATACCTTCTTTTGCTTCATTGCCCAAAAGCAAAAGCGACAGCCTCCACCTGACGGCAAGATAAATGATCACCACAAGCAGGAACACGATTAGTAGGGCTATAGTAAAGGCGAATACTTCCCTCTTGACCCAGAGGTTGAAAGTAAAAACCACGCAGAAAAAAGCCAGGCAAATATTTATGATGGCGCCGAGTGTCGCGCTCCAAAGCCGATCGGAAGGAGCCAAATAAGAAAGAAACCTGCGCTCGGATCTATAGCCCCATATGCCGAACGCAATCACCAAAAGTGATACTGCGAATCCAGGCCAACTGAAGGTAAGTGGCAACTAGCTTCCTCCAAGTGGTCTCACGTCTATGTCCCTAAACTCGCCCGTCAGCGAACGCCGCCAAAGGACTTTCACGCGTTTCCGATTCTCCTCCATAAGGCTTTTGACGTCGACGCAAATAAGGTTGCCTTCGACTGACGTATCCACCAAATACAGCTTGTCGTAAAAAGGCCCCATTTCGATGACTTCGGACTTGAACGGCAGGTCCGGGAACTTAACGGCCCTGCCCGCATTCACATCCACAATCGCCAAATCCTTGGTTTCCGTTAGGGGAATGTACAAAATGCTGCCGTCTTCATTCGACGCCATCTGGCGGCACCTGCCGACTTTGATGCGCTTGACGATTTTGAAGCTGTCTTTGTCCACCACGAAAACGCTTTCCCTGCGTATTGTGGATACGAAGAAATAAGGCCCCTTCTTCGGGAAATGCATTTCAATGGGAGCTCCGTCAATTTCCACCGAATCCTTAAGTTCCCTCTTCTCGAAGTCGTATCTGAAAACCTTTGAATCCTTGGAGTCAATTACATAAACCCATTTCCCGTCCTCGGAAACACGGATGCTGTTGACTAGCTTTCGATCACGCGCGCGGTAAAGTACCATTCTCCTCTGAGGGCTGCTTGGACTTTTCTCCTTTAGGTCGATTACGTCGAAGCCGCTGGCCATAAAGTCGGTACGCGCCCCGTTCACGACGGCCAGGTACCGGTTGTTCGGGAAAATTGCCAAATCCTGGGGAATGCCGTCCACAGGTATCACTTCGGTTTTCAGGAACGAATGCGCGTCAAGAACCGTTACTTTGTTGGTGACATCTACCGCATTGGAAATATAGGCGTACTTTCCGTCCGAGGAGAATACCAGCTTGCGAAGGCCGTCGGCGATTGCCTGCCGTTTCTCGATTGCGCCGTTTTCGGCGTTCACGACCACGAGCTCGTCCGGTGTGTGGTTGAGCAAAAACAGGCGAACGCCGCGATCTCTGGCGCCCGTGGCGCCCAGAATCGCAAGCCATAGCCCCCAGAAGACTGCCTGGGCAATGAGAAACCGCACGGCGGTTTTGTGCGAGCCGGCGCGCACGGGAGCGGCGCCATCTGTTTTCGGAGTTTCAGTCATCGTTCCGTTGCACCATCCGTCTAAGGCGTCCGGCCGCTTCGGGCGCAAGCGCCTTAAGTGCGGAAAGTATATCACGGCCGCTCATACCGGCCTCACGCATTTTGACCACTGCGCGCCGCCATTGTTCCAGGTCTTCATTGCTTTTTTCAGCATTTTTAAGGCCTTCCACCAGTACCGAGTATTCGCCCATTGCCGGCAGGCTCACCGAATCTCTGTCGGAGAGCCTGAAAATCTCTATTTGCTCGTGAATCTTTGTCATCTCGCGGCCCACTAGGACCGTCCTTTCCGGGCCGCAGGCCGCCTCCAATTCGCGCAAGGTCGCGTCGATTCGTGCGGGCGATTCGAACAATACGGTAGGGCAGGGCCGCGCCGCGATTTCCGCCAACCGGGACTCGCGTTCCTTGCCCTTCCTGGGCAAGAATCCATCGAAAACGAACCGTCCCGCTTCAAACGGCCAATAAGCAATCAACGTTGTCAGCGCGCTTACTCCGGGAATCACCGTTACGCGGCAACCGGATTTCCTGGCCTCCGCAACCAGCTCCGACCCGGGATCGGCAAGGGCTGGCATTCCGGCATCCGTCACATAGGCTATTTGTGAGCCGCTTAAAATACGTTTGATTAACTTCCGCGACTTGACATAGCCGCTGTGGGCGTGGAAGCTCTCGACGGGTTTCGAAATTCCGAAATGTGTAAGCAGCTTTCTGGTCCGCCGCGTATCCTCGCAAACGATCAATTCGGCTTTTTTCAGAACTTCGACCGCTCGAAAGGTCATGTCTTCAAGATTTCCGATCGGCGTGCCGACAAGGTACAAAACACCGTCGTTCATTTTGAGGCCTCTTCCAGTGTTTCCATTGCTTCGCCGTCAGTGTCAAGTGACGAGCGCATCGTTGCCCCGTATGCCGTCGCAAGCGCCAACAACTCGTTTCGCCCCAGCATGTCCGGTCGCAGGTGAGGATCAACTCCGGATAAGCCGAATATGGCCTTGGCTTTTTCATGGCCAAGATGCGGAAAAGCGCGCATCAATGCGTTTAGCGCAGTTTTGCGCCGATGGCGGAACAATCCCCTGACAAGCTTTTCAAATGAATCCGGCGGAGTGGATAATTTATCCGACAATATCGGCGCGAACCTGACAATCGAGCTTGTTACTTTTGGCGCGGGCAAAAATGAAGCCGGTGGAACTTCGGCCGCAAGTTCGACTTCAAACCAGGTTTGGACGAATACCGTCAGGCTGCCGTATGACGGATCGCCCGGTTCCGCGGCGAGCCGCAATGCGACTTCCCGCTGAAGCATCACACACGCTAGCGAGATCCATTCCGAGTATTCGATAATCGTCTGAATGAACAGGCTGGATATTTGATACGGCAGGTTAGCCACAATCTTTACCTTTCCATCTTGAAGAACGCCCGCTATTTCATCCAACAGCTCTCCGAAGCTGTATTTGTTGAAGCTTTTTCTTTGCAGCGTTACGTTTTCGAGGCCGGCCAGCTCGGAATCAAGAAATGGATACAGTTCTCTCTCGATTTCGAACGTGTGTATCTGCTTCGCCCGGCCTGCAAGACTCTTCGTTAGCACTCCCAGACCGGTGCCGATTTCAATTACGATGTCGGATGGTGATATCGCTGCCAACTCGACCATCGTTTGCAGTGCATTGTCGTCGATTAAAAAATTCTGGCCGCGAAGCCTGTTTGCTTTGAATCCGAGCCTGCGCAGACAGGATTTTGTGTAAGTTTCGAGATCCACGGGCCGAATGTTAGCACGCGTATTGAAAAGGCCTGATGCATTGCCGCGCTTGCCCTGAATCGTCTAATCCAGTACGTATACGTAAACTTCGCGCCGGCCGAATTCGAAACACTCCTCGCTTGTGTTGTAACAGAGGTCGATTCGATTGCCTTTGATTGCTCCGCCCGTGTCCACAGCTACGCAATATCCATATCCTTCCACGAATAGCCTAGAGCCTAAAGGAATAATCCTCGGATCAACGGCGACCCTGCCGGGGCGGGCCTCGTAGCCCATAGCGGTCGTCCCGGCCCATTTGCCGTTCGACGCGAATCCGGGAAAATAAGCCGTCGCTTCCATAAGAAGCTTTTTTTTGAAGCTTCGTGGAGCGGGAAGCGCCTCCGACAAAATCGGTTTTTCGAGTAGTTCCTCGAAGGTGGGCGAATATCCCGGCAGCACTCCTATGCGCATAATCACTTTGCGCGGTTCGGGCTTACGTATGATTGTGGATGTTTTTGCCTCTGCGATAGTACCCAGGGGGCCGATGAAGCGGCGTACCGTGTACCTTTCACGCCCTTCTTTTCCCTGTGTGATTATGCTTAGTCCGATATTTGACGGATCGAATTCGTATTCGAAAATGGTGGGAGCCTGCACACGGGATTCGAAAGAGGCTTCCACGAAAGTTACGTTTTTAAGCAAAAGGGCCTGCCCCGCAGACAGTTTTGCGCCTGCATCTAGTCCGAATGCCGAGGCGGGAACAGCAAAACCCAGTTGGCGGAAAAGCTCGCCGACGGTTTCCGGCGGTGGGGCAACGGGGATGGTGCCGTTTTCCGCGACAATATACACGCAATCCTGACCGTCCGCGGGCACCGGAAGTTCGCCGGCGACAATCGGCGCGGCTAAGCTCGCGGCCAGCGCTACCGCAACAAACAGGCACCGGAATGGCGGCGATAAAATCACTGCTTGAACAAATCGAAAGTCAAAATCGCTCCGTCATCTCCTACCGCCATTTCGCCGGTCAATTCAGCCCCGATTTCGTCCAATACCCCGGTGACGAATACTGAGCGGCCCGACTTGTCTGTCAAGGCCAGGCTTATGGATCCGCCGTCCACGTTGCCCCAGCCGGTCGCCTCCTCAATTGAAGGCAGGGTAGGCAAGTGCAACTCGGCGCTCAAATCCCTGCCATCCTGCACCAAGACAAGCAAAACGGCGATACTTTCTGTTTCGCCGAAAGCAAGGCCGCGCCACTGGCCCGCCACGGCGCTGGGAGCCGGCCATGGCTCCGATCCGGCCGAGCAGGAAACCAGCAACAGCACGGCCAGAAGAATTAGATGTCGGGAGCAAGTCACGATTCCAATTCTAGCACATTCCCCAGCCAATCAGAAGCGCGAATCCTGAAACCTTCATTGGCATGAATTGGCGCCCGCGCCCGCTTCGCTTTACACTAATCGAAGCCGCGTGTAGGATATGAGGTTCCCGAAGATGGTATTAGTAGTTTCCGGATGTACTGCGGGACATTGGAGCATCAATTGAGCAACGTTACACTTGATAAAGTTGAGGCGAACTATGCCAGTTTCGCCGTGAAGTTCGACGCCGACGAGGTCGAACGCAACTATCGCGAAGTAATTAGGTACTACTCGAAACGGCTGAACATTCCCGGATTCAGGCGCGGCAAGATTCCCCCGAAAGTTGTCGAAAGCCGTGTTGGCGCTGAATCCCTCGGAGCGATTGTCCTTGATGAACTTAAGGAAAGCGCATTGAAGCTCGCGTTCGACCAAAGCGGACTTAGGCCGCGGCGTGGCGATGTCAAATGGAGCAGGGAGGGACCTGCCGTCCGAGGCGAGGGCGCAGAGTTTCATTTCGCTGCCCCGGTGCTTCCGGAGGTGAAGCTTCCGCCTTTCGAAGGAGCGGAAATCGTGTTTTCGCCAACGGAAATAGACGATGAGATGCGCGAGCGCCTGAGGATGCAGCTTAGGCGAAGGTACGCGTCGTACGAGCCCCTTCCCGAGGGCGAAACGGTTCAAGCGGGCGCCAGGGTTCGGCTTGCCATAAAAAGCAAGTTCGCCGAAACCGGTGAGCAATCGCCTTTTGAAAACGACAGCGTGGAATACGAGCTTGGGCTGCCCGACAACCTGCCTGGATTCGACGAGCACGTATACGGAATGAAGGAAGGCGAAAGCCGGCAGTTCGAATACATTATGCCCGAGGATTTTGTGGACGACCGTGTGGCAGGCCAGAAGCTTATTATCGATACCACGCTGCTTGGTGCCGGCAACATCGTTATCCCCGAATTCACGCTGGATTTCATCAAAGAGAATTTCAAGTTCGAGAACGAACAGCAATTCGAGGATTACCTGACAACCGTACTTCGTTACGAAGTCGAGGAAGAAAACCGGCGGAGGAAACAGGAACTGGCGGCTGACCAAGTGCTTTCCGGCGCGGAGGTGCTTATCACCGAAGATATGATCAATCCTCAAGTCGACTTGATGGTCGAGGAACAGGAGCGGATGCTAAGAAGGAACGGTTTGACGCTGGATGAGTTTCTCTCAAAGCAGGGCCGCACCATCAAGGAGCTCCGCGAGGATTTTGAGCCACAAGCCAAAAAGCTGATTAAACGGGATCTTGTCATTGCCGCAGTCGCAGAGCAATACCATATCGCGGCAACGGATCGCGAGATACTGCTCGAGGCGGCGCACGTTGCACAGAGGTACAACTTGAAACGCAGGGAAGCGACCGCGCTTCTTAAAAACCGCCACTTCGTGATCCAGACGCACGCGCGCATCGTCGAGCGTAAGGTTCTTGAATTTCTGGCAGAGAAGGTCAAGTTCGTGGAGCAGGGGGAAAGCGCCGCTGCTGCGGCTGATATTTCCCAAGCTTCGCCCGATGAAGAGAATAACAACCGGACGACAGATGCGCCGGAGGCCGCGGGAGGAACTGAATGACATACTTTGTTCCTGTAGTAATCGAGCAATCCAACTGGGGCGAGCGGGCCTACGACATTTATAGCCGACTTCTAAAGGACCGTATCGTCTTTCTTGGCAGCCCCATCACCGACGCAGTGGCAAACGCGATTATCGCGCAGCTTCTGTTTCTGGAAAAAGAAGATCCTTCAAAGGACATTGACATCTACATCAACAGCCCGGGCGGCTCCATTTTGGACGGGCTGGCGATCTACGATACGATGCAACACATACGGCCCCGTATTTCCACGATTTGTGTCGGTCTTTCGGCGTCGCTGGCCACGGTGATACTTGCGGGCGGCACGACGGGTAGCAGGTTCGCGCTGCCCAACAGCCGCATTTTAATTCACCAGCCGTTCGGCCAGGTACAGGGGCAGGCGTCCGACATCGAAATAATGATGCGCGAGGCGAAATTCCACAAGGAGCGCATCTTCAGGATTCTGGAAAAGCATACGAAAAAGCCGTACGAGCAGATCGTTCAGGACTGCGAGCGCGATCACTGGATGAGCCCCGAAGAAGCTGTTGAATACGGGATAGTGGACGAGATAATCACATCCAGCGCGTCCGCAAAAGAGGATGAAAAAAACAGCAAGAAAAAGTAGTCGGCGTCAATTGTTGATTTCCAAGCCGCGGAATCTTTTGATTTTCGCCGATCCAATCGGCGCAAATGGACTATTGTCAATCTGTTCCTCGACTACTCCCTTTGTGGCGGATGCGTAAATCACCACATCTGATGACGACAGGATCCCGACTTCGACTGCGCCGGATTTGAATGTTCGAAAGACGAGATCGCCCGTTCCGATGGACTCCGCATTGATGTCATAGAATTCGGCGTCCGCCAACTGCTCCGCAGGAGTGCGGTACAGAAATACCCCGTTCAGCCTATAAACGAAATAAACGAAGCCGCCGGAATCGAAACCCCCGTAGCTGTTCCCGCCGCTAAGAAATGGGTGTCCCAAAAACCGCTCTGCGGTTTGGACGATTTCATCTCCCTTCGGTTTCCGTCCGTCCGAAATTCTATATAGCGATTCCGAGCTCACCCAGTATGTATCATTAAAAGCCGATATTTGAATTTCGTCGCCCCCTGCGCCGAGCACCGGGACTATGGCGCCAAGTTGCAGGATTTTGGATTCCTCTCCCGTTCTGGCATCTCTAACCCAGGTGTTTAGCGACTTGACAACCGCCAGCTGAATTGGAAGGATCTGATCGCAGCCGGCAACTTCGTTCGCCCTCAAATAACCGCGGTAGCCGCGTTGGGCAGGCAGCTCAACCAAGAGCATTCCGTTTTCGTCCTGGCTTCCAACAACTATTACAGGATCAAGATAAAATGCCTGGGACAAAACCTGCCCGCTTGGCTTGCTTACGATATCGGCTGCGGATGTGCAAAAAAGCGCGTCATCTGCGTTTCTGCAAATATCGATTATTCCATTGATTGTTGATGTTGAGGTGCGGTAATCGCGCGCGCTTCCTGAAGCCTGGAGTGAAGATTGGGAAATGAAGACTTCAAATTCGGGCTTTGAGTTGTGTTCCGAAGGCTCCGATTCCAGCTTCGGTACGCCATCCGGGAACAAAATCCTTAGACCGGCGAACGCGCAGATGATCAGCACCCAAACCAGAAAAGGCCAATTCATCGCGCTCCGCTTGTTCACACGCCATATCCTGCCGCGTTGCGCAGTGCATACGGGCGATGTTTGTCCCTGATTTGCGCTACTCGCCTTTTTCCCATTCGTTGTAGGTAGCCTCATCCATCAGTGAGCTGAGCTGGGATGGATCGAGTACCTTTACTTCGAGCAGGTAGCCCCTCCCCAGTGGATCCTCGTTGACAAGTTCAGGGCTGTCCTCCAGTGCCTCGTTGCCGGATATCACGTCAATGTCCACCGGCGCGTAGTACTCGCTGACCGCCTTCACACTTTCGATGGAGCCAATGGTTTCGCCGGCGCTGTAATGCGTGCCGGCGTCCGGAACTTCGACGAAAGTGATGTCGCCTAGTTGGGACTGGGCATAATCGGTTATGCCCATTTTCCAGCCTGCTCCGGACTTTGCGATCCATTCGTGGGTCTTGGTAAACCAAATCTCAGACATATACTCCTCCGAGGGAAGATTACGGAATATATCACGGTGGATAAGGCGCAGCCCTATCACGCATCGGCCCGCTTGTAGAATGGAAGTCTGACAGTTTCAGCGGTTACCTTCTGCTTGCGGATCTCAAGTTGAACCTTGTTTCCCGGCTCCCCCAACGCGGGAGGGAGATATGCCAGCGCGATGTTCATACCCAGGATAGGCGAAAAAGCCCCGCTGGTTACCACGCCGGCCTCGGAGCCGTCCATAGCATACACCTTCATTCCGTTGCGCGGGATTCCGTTTTTGCGTTCGGTAACCAAACCCGCGATTCGGCGCGTTATTCCTTTTTCCTTCTGCTCTACAAGCTTATCCTTTCCGAGGAAATCGCCTTTATCAAGCTTGACAGTCCAGTCCAATCCGGCCTCGTACGGCGTCGTGGTGCGGTCCAGTTCGTGTCCGTAAAGCGAATACGCGGCTTCGAGCCTGAGCGTGTCGCGTGCGCCGAGGCCGATTGGAGAGATCTGATGTTTTGCGCCGATTTCCAAAAGCGAATCCCACAGCCATTCGGCGCACTCGTTGGGAACAATCAGCTCGACACCGGCCTCGCCGGTATATCCGGTGGTGGCGACCGTGATCAAGTTTCCCCGGACGTTTTTTTCGAACACTCTGAAAGGTTTTTCCTTTGCCACTTCCGGAAGACCGAATTCCGACAACAGATTGGGCGCGTTCGGTCCCTGGATCGCTATCAGGGTAGTTTCGTCGCTGACATTTGTCATCGAAACGCCGCCGATGGGCAAGTGTTCCCGAAACCAGGCGATGTCGTTTTCGATATTGGAAGCGTTTATTACCGCCAAATATCGCTGGCTTTCGAGTTGGTAGATGATCAAATCGTCGACCACACCGCCGCCGGGGATTGTCAAAAGCGTGTATTGACACTTGCCCGGCTTGATCTTGGAAAGGTCGTTGCAGGTTATTGACTGCAGATACGCGAAAGCATCCGGCCCTTCGAAATACACCTCGCCCATGTGCGCAAGGTCAAAAATGCCGACCTTTGTCCTTACCGCCATATGCTCTTCGATCATACCCGTATACCATACGGGCATGTGGAATCCTGCGAACTCGATCATCCGCGCGCCAAGCTCGACGTGCTTTTGGTGAAGCGCGGTTTTTTTCAGTTCGTCCGTCATATCGCCTTCCATCATCACTTTCATACGTGTCTCCAAGGCGGGCGTCCGGACGAGGTCGGTACTGGCGGTCCGGCCGCTAGCCGCTTAACGATTTGTAGAGCGATTTGACCTTGGATACGTATCGTACCGTTTCCTTGTACGGCGGTACGCCGCCGTACTTGGCAACCGCTCCCGGCCCGGCATTATACGCCGCAAGGACAAGGTCAAGGCTGTTGGAGCGGTTCCTGTAACGATAAAACTCGCGTTCGAGATAACGGACACAAACCCATATGTTCTGGACTGGCTCGTACGGGTCGCGGATTCCGAAGGACTTTGCCGTGGCGGGCATCAGTTGTCCCAGTCCCATCGCTCCTTTGGGGCTTGTCGCTCCCACTTTGAAATTGCTCTCGACCGCAATCAAGGCCATCACCAGCCTGGGATCAACCCCTGCATCGTGTGAAAAAGAAAGCACAGCCCTTGCGATTAGCAACGCCGTTTTGTCCGAAAGCTTATTGTTGAATTTCAGAATGGCCTTCACGTAGGCGTCTTCCATCGGCCAGGCCTTTAGCTTTGAATCCAATTCGCTCATTCTCGGCAATTTGCTTTGAAATTGTGAGAGCTCGTCCGGAATTATGGGCATGCCTTCAGATGAGGAATGCGAATCAGCTGCTATTGCTTTATATTTTTCCTTGAAAACCAAATAAAAACGGTCAAATGACGAAGTGTTTGCACTTCGGTCAGGTCCCATCCAGTAGATTTCAAGCGCGCTTTTCAGCGTTCTGTCTGCGTATTTGCCTGACGTCTTTACTTGGTCGATGGCGAATCTAATCGTGCTTATCGCGTTTGGCGAGTCCAGCCAAACCGGCTCGATATCCACTCGGTCGTACGAATGCATCTTTCGAAGCTGCATGTAATTCGACCATTGCCGTCCAAACGCCTGCTCGGGAAATACGCTAGCTTCCGCCGCAATAAGGGCGACGGCGAAGCTTGAATCCACGCCGAATTTGCTTGCGTTGAGCTCGATTTCCTCTATGAGCTCGCGAATATTCGATAATGAAAGCTCCGGTCTTGCCCAGCGGATAGCCTTTTGTTCGACAGTGAGTTCTTCCTGGTTATCCGGTCCATCCGAATCCTGCGCGAAAGCAGGATAAAGCAATGCTGCGAACAAAACAGCCGCAATGAAAAATGGTTGAAGGAAAAGCTTTTTGGAGTGTCGCTCTATGCCTGCGCCGCCTGTCATGACCTTCCCCTGCCGACAACATTTATCGGGCTGCGGGCGGCGGCGAATTCCTTGTGCATTTTCTCCCATGTACTAGTCACCTGCCGTTTCAGTTCCTCTATCGTGCCGGAGTTGTCAATGATGTAATGGGCGTATTTAATCTTTTCTTCCACGGGCATCTGGGAGTTTATCCGTCTGTGAGCATCCAGCTCGGAGATTCCGTCTCGTTTGCACAGCCTTTCAATCATTAGCCTGATGGGCGAAGACACAACCCAGATAACATCCACATAGTCGGTGACCTTGGCTTCGATTAGCAGCGGCGCAACAATCACCAAATCCTCATCTCTGGACTTGCACTCGTCTATTTCGACGCGCAACCTTTCTTTGATCAACGGATGCAGAATGCTTTCAAGCTTGATTCGCTCGGCACTGCTGGAAAAAACAATGTCCGCGAGCTTTTTGCGATCGAGCGAACCATCGGGATTTAAAATTCTGCTGCCAAAAACCTCTGTTATCTTTTGGAGCGCCCCTGTGCCAAACCTAACCAGCTCGCGGGCCAAAACGTCGCAGTCAACGACTCGCACTCCCATGCGTTCGAGTGTGTCAGCCACGATCGACTTACCGCATGCTATTCCGCCTGTCAGTCCGACAATCAATATTTAGCTCCTGACCCAAAACCTAAGCATTTCGGCCAAACTAACTGTCGTTTCCGGACCTGTCATGATTTTCGGCATTTTGAGATGCTGCCGGCTCCTGGATTTCGTCCGGAGCGGTCGTTTCTTCTACCTCTCCTTGAACTGCGGAGTCGACTTCCATAGCGGACTGACGATTTAGTTCTATCTCGGAAGAAGCTTCCTGCGCCGCTGCTTCGGTTTTGTCATCTTCCCTCGCCTTATCCGCGGACTCGATTTCCTTTGCCACGATGCCGCTCTTCGCGAGCATTTCGCCGAGCTTCATGGCGGTTCCGGTCGGCTTTGCTTCGGCGTCGGTCAATCGAACATCTTGCTGCTCGCCTTCCGGCGCAAACCTGTCCAAGGTTTGTTTGATCGAAAGCTTTACTTTGCGTTTCGCCGGGTCAAGGTTAATCACTTGGGCTTTAACCGTATCGCCGACAGAGTAAAGCTTCGAAGGATGCTCGACTCGTTCGTAGGCTATTTCCGAGATGGGTACAAATCCCTCAAAATGGTCGTCCAACTTCACAACAATTCCGGCCGAGGTCAGCTCCTTGATTACTACGTCAACCCGTTCGCCCAAGCCGTACTTTTCGTGGATTACTTGCCATGGATCCTGTTCAAGCGCCTTGATAGACAGTGAAACGCGCCTGTCGCGTATGTTGACGTTAAGTACTTTGACGCGAACTTTGCTTCCCGCTTTCAGCACGTCGCCGGGCTTGTTGAACCTGTTGTACGAGATCTCGGAGATGTGCACCAGGCCGACAACGCCGTTGGGCAGACGAACGAACGCGCCGAAATCCGTCAGGTTTTCCACTTTACCTTCGTAATCTTCACCTTCAATGATGTCGAGGATCGGATCGGTCGTGGTCATTTTGTGGGATAAGCCGATTCGGCCGGAGTCGCGATCTATGCTGATGATTTTGACCTTTATCTTGTCGCCAAGCTTGCACACATGAGAAGGCGATTTGATATGCTCGTGGCTCATTTCGCTTACGTGCATCAATCCGGTCAGGTAATCGTTCAACCTTACAAACGCACCGAATTCCGTAAGTTTTTCTACTTTTCCCTCCAGCTCCATTCCCACATGTATCTTTTGGAATTCCTCCTCCATCCGCTGTTTGCGTTCCGCGATGATCAATGGCTTGCGCGAAAACAGCAGCTTTTTGGTTTTGGGATTGTATTCCGAGATAACCACATCGACTTCGTCGCCGATTGACGGGGGTGTCTGAAAGTTCTTCTCGTGAAGAAAGCCGGATGCGACGCGATAGGCTTCCGCCATATAGCCGTTTTGGACTTTTCGAGTGATTTTGACCTTGAGGATTTCCTGTGATTCAAAATCCTTCTTGATCTTGTTCCATCCGCGCTCGAAGTCCAGCGCCTTTTTTGAAAGGTAATAGACGCCTTCCTTTTTCAGAACGATCTTCGCCTCGATCGTGTCGCCGATGTTTATTTCCGGAATTTCATCCGGAATAATCTTGTTGTACTGGAGAATGCCTTCGCTTTTCGATCCGATGTCGATGAAGATGCCTTCTTCGTTAATCTGGACGACTTTGCCCGAGACGATGCTGCCCACGGTATGGGCCTCGGCCAACGAACGATCCAGCATTTCTTCGAACTTGTCTACCATTAACGCACACTCCGACGACAATACGCGAACATGCCCTAAACGCACTATTTTACCACTTGGCCGTTCGCAATGCAAACAAAGCGCGCGCGAGCACGGGCCGCGATTTCAACCCGCTTAATTGCGGCGCGTGGAAATAGTTTACCTCAACCGCGGGCGCACGGCAAAGCCGTGTTGACATTTTGGGATGTGCTAAGAATCCGAAGGTATCTCACCCGACAGTTTTCGCTCGATTTCGGCAGCCAAGGCTTCGTCTGTTTCGTCAATGGCGAACTCCCTGATGCACTCTGGAAGCGTCATCGTTCTGCATCCGCCGGGAATAGGTTTCCCAAAGGGGTCAACGCGGCAATTTGTACCGGCCTCCATTGTCCAACGTCCTTGCTCGTTGGAAACCTCAACAGGGGATTCAAAGCCATGCCAATAGCTGGTCGTGTCGACATCCACCTCGACGCGCAACACCGTGCCTCTGACGACTCCAAGGGCAGACAATCCGTCTATTTCGAAGGTTGAGCCGGGGTCCAGCCCTTGCTTGATATTCAATAAGACAGCGCCGAGGATTGTCTTAACCGACCCGCCGCCCTTTCCATCTCCGGCCTTCGAAATCTGCACTTCGCTTTCTTCTTTAATCATCAGCAACGTGCCTACCGGGAATAGAAGCTCGGCCTTGCCGTTTTTCAGCGTACGGATTCTGTCGCCTTTTTCCAGTGTGAAATCCGGCTCGGCCACCACCCAGTCTTTTGAATTCGCGCGCCTGATCTGCACTTCGCCCTTTATCCTCGTAATTGTGACAGGCTGGGCGTGCGCCGCTGAAGCCGCGCAAACAAAAATGGCGGTTAATACCGTTAGTTTCGAAATTCGCATTATCGACATCCGAGTCAACTCCGTCCAAATTTAAGGTTTAGACAAAATTATAGGTAAGCTGCACGAACACCATGTCGGCGTGGTTTCCGAAGCCGGTGTAATCCCTGATCATTGCTCCAGGAGCGAATCTATACCAGCCGAAATTGACTACAAGCTTGTCGGACGCCCGGTATTTGAAATCGAGATCGAATTCAACCCCTAGATCGCGGCTGCCTTGCCTTTCGTCGTTTGCAGGGATTGAAGCGCCTCCTCGTGCATCATGTACGGACCCGCGGACCGTGTCGGCCCAAAAGAAATGTACAGCCGGCTGAATAGTCAAATCCGTCCGAGGCTTGAAATCCGCAAAAAGCGCAAGGTCGTTGAGGTTCGGCGGGCCGAGAATGAAGGAATTTCCATGCTTGCCGTAGTAATCGGCGAACGGGGGTGAAAATCCCTGAACGTCGTTGTCTGTCGAGTCGGGATCGCCCGACGCGAATTCATACCGCGCTCCAATCCTTATTGGCGCCGGTTCGCGCGCCATGTTGGATACTTCGACGAAACAGCGGTACGCATCAATGTCAGCGCCGGCCGAATCTCCGAATTGATAATCACCGCCGATTTTTGCATCCACGCCGTTCTTGGGCTTGTAGTGATAACCGCCGCCGATCGTGTATTGATCAAGCTCCTTGGCAGGAACATAGCTTTTAGCTAGGGAAAGCGGGTTTAGCGATACCGCGAAATCGCGCCTGTCCGCTTTGTAAAGCACATGTCCGAATAGCTTGTGTGGTGAATACGGATGAGTCGCGGCCGCAATGCCGGCGATGAATCTTTCTTCGGAACCGGTGCCCCGCCATTCGCCCTGTCGTGCTGCGAACACGTCGAATTCGAATTCGTTGGATCGCTGGCGGAATCGAATCCCGTCGAAGGTCTGGCCGAGATTGTCCCAATAGCTCGCGCCCACCAATGAGCCGTCTTCCACATCAAGCTCCTGCCTGCCGATTCTCCATTCCCACGACCATTTCTTCGGATCGCGGATTTCGTAGTAGGCTTGGTATAGAACGAACTGGTCGCCTTGTAGAGGCAAATCGCCGTGCCATCTATCCCAGTAGCTGAACTGTGGCTGCACCACCAGGCGCTGTCCGATTTTAGGTTTCCAGTTGAAATCCAGCCTGATCCTGCTCTGCCAGGGAAACCGCTCGTCCAGGTTTGCGTTGTTCCAGTCGTAGTTGTCGTTGTAGGCAAACCTGGTTCTGGTTTCCGCGCCGAAATCGAACGATGGGTATTCTTCCGCGGCAAATGCCGCGGCCGAAAACGCGAAAACCCCAATGACCCCAAAAACAAAATTCTTCTTCACCACAACCTCCGGATTCACTTATTACCCTTGCAGGTTACAAAATGAGTGTAAATCCGAAAAAAAACGCGCGCCTGCAGAGCGGCCGAGTGTCAAAGCCTTGGTTATTCCGCACACGATTTGGCTCAAGTTTGGCCTTGTTCGAGGTAAAATAACGTTGTTTCTAGGAAGCAGAATCATGAACCGCATTTCCAAAATCCATCTAGCTGTTTTGACGCTGGCTCTTCTTGCACTCGGCTCCTGCAAGGGAGGCGGTGGTCCGACAAGCCCGACCCCTGAGCCGCTGGACATTAACCAACTCGACACGTACGGTTTCACCACGAACGGCCAGGTGGTCAGATTCACGGTCGGCGCAAACGTGAATTTTTACATTGCATCCGGCGAAGGAGTCTCCGGATGGAGCCCGGGGCTGGAATCCGCGGCGGCAAGGCAGATGACCGCCTGGAACGATGTCGGGGACAAATGGGGCATCTATCACGTGTCGCAAACCGAAAAATCGTCGAACGGCGATGTAAGGGTCGTTTGGGTGGACTCGCTCGGCGGCAACGCGGCGGGGCGGACCTCATTCCAAGCCCAGGGCGGCCGGCTGATTTTGCCGATTCTGATTGAGCTGCCGACCCACGTGAACGGGCGGACGGTGAGCCAAAGCGAAGTCGCGCTCGCCGCGGTTCACGAAATGGGGCACGCGCTCGGTCTGTGGCAGCACTCGCCATATTCAGGCGACGTGATGTATCCAATTGCGATGAACGGCGTTCCTTCAAAACGCGACCGAAACACGATATACAAGCTTTACAACACGGCGGCGCATATCACGAATGCGGTCAGGGAACCTTCGGCGGCAAGCGGCGAGCCGATTGTCACATATTCAATCGAATGCGGCGCCGACTGCATCGGGCGCTGACGATCGGCAAGTCGAACGAAATCCACTGAATCTCGTCTCACTGGATGCCGAACATGGTGCTGTTGACCACCGTAACAAGGTGGCCAACAATGCGCCTGCGCGGTGTTTTTCGGGTATCAAATCCCGGCAGGTGAATTCGATGCTCAACAACCTGAAAACTTTCGTTTTGTTCGTCGTGATGGGCGCGATCATTATGGCCGCGGGAACGTATTTCGGCGGCCAGTCCGGCCTCGCAATCGGCCTCGGAATCGCGCTGATATTCACGTTTGGCAGTTACTGGTATAGCGACAAAATCGCGACTTCAATGTACGGCGCAAGGGAAGTTTCACCGCAGGAAGCTCCCGCGCTGCACGAAATGGTCGAGAGGCTTTCGCGCGCTGCAGGTATTCCAAAACCGCGTATCGCGATTGTAGACCTGGACATCCCGAACGCGTTCGCGACCGGCCGCGATCCTTCGCACGGCCTCGTTGCGGTGACCACGGGACTGCTTAACGGTCTTTCGCAGGACGAAATCGAAGGCGTCGTAGCCCATGAGTTGGCTCACATCAAACACAGGGACACGCTGACGATGGCGGTCGCCGCTGCGATGGCGATGGCGATTACATTTATTGCCCGCATGGCGTTCTGGTTCGGCGGAAGCCGGGACAACGGCGGCGGATTGCTCGGAATGCTCGCGATGCTGATTGTCGCTCCTCTGGCCGCGACGCTGATTCAGCTCGCCATTTCCCGCAGCCGGGAATTCGAGGCGGACGCGGGTGCGGCCAAAATCACCGGCAACCCGCGTGGACTCGCATATGCGCTCGCGCGTCTCGAAGGTTATAACAAGCGAGCCGAGTTCCCGTATGCCGATCCGGCTACCGCTCACATGTTCATCGTCCAGCCTGCGATGGGCGGCTCCCTCGTTTCGCTGTTTTCGACGCATCCGAGCACGAAGGAGCGCATCAAGCGCCTCGAAGCCATGGCCCGATAGTCAGTTTGCGCTAAAATTTCTTCGATGGACATAAAAACCCTCAAGGACAAAAGGTTCGACATCGGCGGCGTCGAGCTTATCGACCCATCCGTGCTCGAAACGCTTCCTTACGACCACCAGCCGCAGGACACAGGCGTATTCATTGAAACCAAGGAGTTCACCTGTGTCTGCCCCTGGAGCGGACTGCCGGACTTCGCGACGTTGCGCCTCTGGTACTTTCCCGACTTGAACATTATCGAGTTGAAGTCGTTCAAATACTATTTGCATACGTTCCGTAATGTGGGAATTTACCAGGAGGACGCGGTCAACCGCATCCTCAACGATTTCTGGGAATGCGTCCAGCCGAAATGGATCAGGATGGAGCTGGATTACCAAGTCCGCGGCGGCATCCACCAGGTTTGCACCGTTGTGCGCGGCGAAAAGCCTATGGAAGTCTCCTAGGCCGTTTCTGATTTTCCGACTTCCACCGTCGCCCGGACAAGATATATCAGCGGAACGCTTGCGCCGGTCACGGCCAGCTTCACGACGTATTGTCCCAGGATAAGCATCCCGATTTGTGCCGGCGGAAACACTCCGGCGAATGCAATCGCAATAAAGACCACGCTGTCCGCGAGCGTCGAAAGGGCATTGGAAGCGACGACGCGCATTCCCGGATTGAGCCTTGCGCGTAGCCTGGCGAACAACTCCACGTCCAGCAAGCTCGAAATCAGGTACGCGGTCAGGCTGGCAAACACAATCCGCCACGTCAGTCCGAAAACAGCGGAGAAGCTTCCGGCAGCCTCGAACCAGGGC